>NZ_CP128647.1:1500000-1737614 GCF_030644205.1 Mogibacterium neglectum | reverse complement strand
CAGGGAATTAACGCTAAGGAATCAACTTGACTTTAAGGTTGTCTATAATAAAGGCAAATCTAAAGTCTCAAGATTCATGGTAATTATCTATAAAAAGAACGGGCTTAAATATTCGCGATTAGCTTATGTTTCTAGTAAAAAGGTTGGAAACAGTGTTAGACGCAATAGATCCAGAAGACTCATGAGAGAGGCTTATAGATTACTTGGCTGCGAAGTTAAGAGTGGATATGATGTGATTTTTATAGCTAGAAATTCTATTAATGATCACAAGTGTGAAGAAGTTAGAAGGTCAATGTACGGGGTTCTTCGTTCGGAACACCTTCTAGACAAGTAAGGGCTTTTACAATGATAAAGCTTTTAAAGAACATAATTAAACGCATATTAATAATTATCATCAGAGGATACCAAAAATTTATTTCGCCTTTATTTCCATCAACATGCAGGTTTTATCCCACATGTAGCACGTATTTTATACAGGCTCTCGAGAAGTACGGCCCATTTAAAGGAACGTATTTAGGAATAAAGAGAATACTGAGATGTCACCCGGGAAATCCCGGTGGATATGATCCTCTAAGATAAGAAAGGACGGAATATGGGATTTATTGCGGTGCCTTTAGGTTATCTGCTAACGTTTATCTACAAATTAGTTGGTAACTATGGTATTTCACTTATAATACTAACGGTACTCGTTAAGCTGCTACTCTATCCTCTCTACTTCAAGCAGATAAAATCGACAGCTTCGATGTCTTCGCTTCAGCCTAAGATGAAGGCTATTCAGGAGAAGTATAGGAATGACAAAGAGAAGATGAATGAAGAGTTGGCTAAGCTTTACAAGGAAGAGAATTTTAATCCGATGGGTGGTTGTCTTCCAATGCTTATCCAGTTACCTATCATCATGGGTCTTTTTACGCTTCTCAGAAATCCTATGAGATATATAGCTGATGAGAATATGATTTTCGCAGTTCATCAGTCATTCCTATGGATTAAAGACCTCGGACAGCCTGACCTTTGGATTCTTCCAATTGCTGCGGCTGTTTCAACTTACATCTCCTTTGCGATGACACAGCAGCTCACAGGCCAGAATGAAATGATGGGTGGCCAGGGAAAATCAATGAACATGATAATGAAGTATTTTTTTCCACTCAGTATCTTATGGCTTGCTAGAGCTTACCCAGCTGGACTTGCTATATATTGGGCAGGTGGACAGTTCATTCAGATATTCTTGAACATCAGAATGAATAAGTTCCGCGCTAAGCTCAAGGAAGAGCAGGAGCTTGAAGAAAAGAGAAGACGTGCTGAGAAACAGCTTGAGAAGATGAAGAAAGCAAGGATGAAAGGATAATGATTAAAACTTCAGAAAAATGGGGAGTTGATGTCGACACAGCCGTAGAGCTTGCGCTTCAGGAACTCAAACTCACCAGAGATGAAGTCAACGTTGAAATCCTTGAGGAATCAAGCAAAGGTTTCCTCGGTATAGGATCTAAACTTGCTAAAGTGAGAGTTACTCCCAAAAATGACGGTGCTGATAAAGCACACAAAGAAAAAGCAACTTTCGATGATATAGACAGAATCCTCGCTGATCTTCCTGAGAATAACACTGTCGTTGTTCCTGATGAGATCAGAAAAGACTACGATAAGTATGAAGAGGAAGAGCTTGAAGATGCTCGTGCAAGTGAGCGTGCTAGACAGGGTGAGAAGAAGAAATCTTCTAGACCTAAGAAGAGTAGAGATAGAAGTAAGAGAAATCATGGTGATTTTGAAGCAACTCTACTTCTTGATGTCGATAAGCTAACAACAGTACATGATCATCCAGTTGAAGCATTCCTAAAAGAAATCACCAAAGAGATGGGCATTGACCTCGATTTCGAAGTTAAGGAAGGCAAGGATCTTATCTATGTAAATGTAACTGGTGCTGACACTGGTACAATCATCGGCAAGAGAGGACAGACACTCGATGCTGTTCAATATCTAGCTAGCCTCGTTGTTAATAAGGAAAATGGCGGATACACAAGAGTAGTTATGGACGCTGAGAATTATAGAGCTAAGAGAGAACAGACTCTCGTAAGTCTTGCAAATAGACTAGCTGGTAAGGTTGAGCGTTCCGAGAGAAAGATTACTCTTGAACCAATGAATCCTTACGAGCGTAAGGTTATTCATTCAACGCTTCAAAATCATCCGAGTGTAACAACTAGGAGTGAGGGTAAGGACCCTTATAGAAGAGTTATAATCGAGAAAAAATAACACTGAGAGCTCATCTTTGATGGGCTCTTTTCGTCAAATAGGAGAGTTTATGGCAGATACAATTGCTGCAATTGCAACGCCTCTAGGAGAAGGTGGAGTAGGTGTAGTTCGTGTGAGTGGACCTGATTCACTTTCCATTATGAAGATCATATATCGTGAATGTCCAGATGAGGTAATTCCTCGTCACGTTTACTATGGTCATGCTGTGGATAATGAAGGAATAGTAATTGATGACATGGTTTCGATATATATGAAAGCACCCCACACTTTTACAGGTGATGATGTAGTTGAGTTTCAGGCACACGGAAGTAATGTATCTCTTAGGCTTATCCTAAGAAGTGCAATCACTGCTGGGGCAAGAATTGCAGACCCAGGTGAGTTTACTAAAAATGCTTTTCTCAATGGTAGACTAGACCTATCTCAGGCGGAAGCTGTAATTGATCTGATAAAAGCAAAAAGTGAGAAGCCACTTAGCATTGCTTCTGACCAGCTTAATGGAAGCCTTGGTCAGGAAATCGCTTCTATACGTAATAACATTAAAGATGTTTTGGCTCAGATGGCTGTAAATATTGATTTTCCAGATGAAGATATAGAACAGGTCTCATATGATGAGTTCTTAGCAGAACTTATGAAGCAACAAGGTAGGTTAGGCAATCTTATTAAATCTGCTGAATTTGGGAAGCTTGCAAGAGAAGGGATAAAATTAGCACTCGTTGGGCGTACAAATGTTGGAAAATCATCTCTGATGAATGGATTACTTGGAGAAGATAGAGCGATAGTAACCAATATTCCAGGAACAACACGTGATACGATTGAGGAGAGTGCTACAATCGGTGGATATCCAATAGTTATAGTTGACACTGCCGGAATCAGAGATACTGATGATCTCATCGAACAGATCGGAATTGAAAAGTCCAAGAATGAGATTAATATAGCTGATCTTGTAATCATGGTTATAGATGGAAATAGAGATCTCGAAGATGAAGACTTTGAGATTGCTCATCACATCGAAGGGAAGAAGGTGCTTCTCGTAGTAAATAAAGAGGACCTTGGTATTAATATACCTAAAAGAGAAATTGAGAAAATTAAAAGTATACTTAGCTGTAATAGTATGCTTTATACTACTGTAAAAACTATTGAGGGAATCGGAAAAGTACGAGATGCGATAGAAGATATTTTTGCAGAAGGATTTTTTAAGAGTGAAGGTGGAAATATTGTTACAAATGAGAGGCACAAAGATGCTCTCGTCAGAGCAAGTGAGTCATTAGTTCAAGGTATTGAACTTTTAGATATGCATGAGCCGCTTGAAATTGTCGAGATTGAGGTGCATGATGCCTTTCAGATATTAGGTGAGATAATCGGAGAAACCGCAAGCGAAGAGATTTTAGATACGGTATTCTCTAAGTTTTGTTTGGGAAAATAAGTATGAATTTGCAGGAAATAAAAAATTCAAATAAATATAGTCTTATGGGTGAATACGACGTAGTTATAGTAGGAGCTGGACATGCGGGATGCGAGGCAGGACTTGCTGCTGCAAGAATCGGATGCGAGACACTGCTGCTCTCGATGAACCTAGAATCTGTTGCAATGATGCCTTGCAATCCTTCTATAGGAGGAACTGGAAAGGGTCATCTCGTGTGTGAAATAGATGCGCTTGGTGGAGAGATGGGACTTAACATCGATAAGACATTTATTCAGAGCAAAATGATTAACACATCTAAAGGACCGGCTGTTCATTCGCTTCGTGCACAGGCGGATAAGACGAGATATCATCTCGAGATGAAGAAGACCATTGAGAATGAAGAAAAACTCAGCCTTAAGCAAGCTGAGGTGGTTGACCTTATTATCGAAGACGGTGCTACGTGTGGAGTGATTACGAGAACTAATTCTATTTACATGGCTAAAGCTGTAATTATGTGCACAGGAACCTTTCTTGCAGGAAAGGTATTCATCGGTGAAAGTGCTTATTACAGCGGACCAAGCGGTCTTGCTCCATCTATGGAGCTTGCGGATAAACTTCATGAATATGGACTTCCGATGCGCAGATTTAAGACTGGAACACCTGCAAGAATGCTAGCTTCGACGCTTGATTATGACAAAATGAAGCAGCAGGATGGAGATGATGAAATTATTCCTTTTTCATTTATGAATGAAGGAAAGGATCTCGGCAGAAACCAAATATCTTGCTGGCTTTCATATACTAATAGCGAGACACACATGATTATCATTGAAAATATAGATCGTTCAGCGATGTACTCCGGCAACATTATAGGTGTAGGTCCTAGATATTGTCCTTCTATTGAGGATAAGGTTTCTAGATTTAAGGATAGGGATAGACATCAGCTCTTCGTTGAGCCTGAAGGTCTAGATACTGATGAGATGTATATTCAGGGCATGTCTTCAAGCTTGCCTGAGGATGTGCAGGAGAAATTCTATCGCACTATTCCAGGACTTGAACATGCTGAGATTGTTAGACCTGCGTATGCTATAGAGTATGATTGCGTAGATCCGACAACTCTGAAACCGAGCCTTGAGAGTAAGCTTATTGATAATATGTTCTGTGCAGGGCAGTTTAATGGTAGCTCCGGATATGAGGAGGCCGCAGCACAAGGTCTTATAGCTGGAATAAATGCTGCACGTAAGATTAATGGTAAAAATCCTCTGGTGCTCGGAAGAAACGAGGCCTATATTGGCGTTCTAATCGACGATTTAGTGACTAAAGGTACTATGGAGCCTTATAGAATAATGACGTCTAGAGCGGAATTTAGGCTTATTCTGAGGCAGGACAATGCAGATCGACGTCTAACGGAGATAGGTTACGAGTATGGGCTTGTTTCTGATGAGAGATATTCTAAGTTTATCTCAAAGAAAAAGCTTGTAGATGGAGAGATAGAAAGACTGAGAAATAAGTATACTGAATTTAGTAAACTTAATGAATTTCTAGTATCTCAAGGCAGTCATGAGGCAACCAATAATAATATTACGTTTTATGATCTTCTAAGAAGACCAGAGATTTCATATGAAGCATTAAAGGTTATTGATGATGAGAAAAGACCACAGCTTAATAGAGCTGAGAGATACGAAGTTGAAGTCAGAATTAAGTATGCAGGCTATATCGACAAGCAGTTAGCTCAGGTCGAAAAGATGAAAAAACTTGAGAATAAAAAGCTCCCTAAAAGTATAAACTACGATGAAATCAACGGGCTTAGACTTGAAGCTAGACAAAAACTCTCTGAAATAAATCCTATGAATATCGGCCAGGCAAGTAGGATTAGTGGTGTTTCTCCTGCGGACATAAATGTGCTTTTGATTTATTTAGAGAAAGAAAGAAGAAGCATTGAAAGAAGTAAGAGGAATGAGTATGAAGGATAATTTAATCTCAGAGCTCAACAACAGATATGGAAATGATAAAACTGACAAGATGGTCAGATACATGCGAAGAATCCTAGAAATCAATGAGAATATCAATCTTACAGCAGTTAGAGAAGAGGAAGAATTCCTTGAAAAGCATATTGTAGACTCTTTGGCTTGTAATGAATACGATGAGTTTCAGAGAGCTAAAATTATTGTTGATATGGGTACTGGCGGTGGATTTCCAGGTATTCCGCTAGCAATAACAAATCCAGATAAAAAATTTATTCTTGCTGACTCTCTTAATAAAAGGCTTAGGGTAATTGAACAAGTTGCTACCGAGATTGAAATTAACAATATCGAGCTGCTTCATACGAGAGCTGAAGATATGGGACATAACGTTAAATATAGAGAGAGAGTAGAGGTGTGCGTATCTCGCGCTGTTGCTTCTCTAGATATCTTATCTGAGTGGTGCCTGCCACTAGTAAGGCAGGGAGGATACTTTATCCCATATAAAGGAGAAGGCGCAGAAGAAGAAATTGATGCTGCAGAGACTGCTATTAAAGTCCTTGGCGGTAAGGTTGACAAGATAGAGAATCCTTCAGAGGATAAGAACACTATATCTGGACATAGACTGATTTTTATAAAAAAGATTAAACGCACACCTAAGAGATTTCCTCGAAAGCCAGGAGTTGCAAAAAAGAGTCCGATACGTTAAAAGTATCTTAGTTCATGTTATGGATTTTAGAAATTTAGTAGTGGGAAAGTAAAATGTTTCACGTGAAACATTTTGGCTACCCACTATATATTGTTTCACGTGAAACATTGAGAATGATTTTCACTAAAAACTCACGCAAACATAACAAAAAATAAGTTAGATTTGTGGATAGCAACGACATTATATTATATAATTACACTAGTGAAATCTCAAAAAGGAGACTTATATGGGAAAGGCAATAGCAATATTTAACCAGAAAGGTGGCGTTGGTAAAACAACTACCAATATAAACCTGAGTGCCTGCCTCGCTGTACAAGGCAAGAAAGTTCTAGTAATTGATATAGACCCACAAGGTAACACCACTAGTGGAATAGGAATAAAAAAGAGAAAATTAAATGATACTCTTTATGACGTGCTAGTTAATAAAGATTATGATGTTCATAAAGCTATTCTTCAGACAAAGACTGCTAATCTGGACATCATACCTGCGAGCGTGGATCTAGCTGGAGCTGAAATTGAGCTTGTAAATATCGAAGGAAGAGAAAGACGTCTCAAAAAAGCAATTGAGCAGGTTAGAGGAGAATATGATTATATATTCATAGACTGTCCACCTTCGCTTGGTTTATTGACTATCAACTCGCTTACAGCTGTTGATAGTGTCCTGATTCCTATCCAGTGCGAGTTTTATGCACTTGAGGGAGTTAGCCAGCTTATGAGTACTGTGGAGCTTGTCAAAAAGAATATGAACCCAGACCTTCAGATTGAGGGAGTAATACTCAGTATGTTTGATGGAAGAACTAATCTAGCAATACAGGTAGTGCAGGAAGTAAAAAAATACTTCGGAAAGTATGTGTTCTCGACGGTAATTCCTAGAAATGTAAGGCTGGCAGAAGCACCAAGCTATGGAATGCCTATCGTTAAATACGATCCTTCGTCGGCAGGTGCGAAAGCATATAATAAATTTGCATTAGAGTTCCTGGATAGAGAAAAGAGGAGAAAAAAGAAAAATGGCTAAAAGAAAAGGTGGTCTAGGAAGAGGCCTCGATGCACTCTTTGCAGATGCTGCTCCTCTGCTCGAAGAAGACTTGGAACAAAATGAGGAAGAAGATATAGATACAAAACTTCTTGACATCATAGATGATGTGACAGGAGATAAAAGTAGGGAACGCTTTAATTCAAACAGCAAGGCTAAGAGTAAGGGTAAAACCAAACACAAAGCAGATAGTAATAGCGTAAAAGAAAAGAGTCTTGAAAGCAGTAAAGAAAAAAAGTCGCAAAGTGAAGGACCAGTTGCTTCGGTAGTAATAAATGAAAAAGGTGGAAATTCCGTGATACAAACTGCACCATCAAATGTTGATGCAGTTGATGCAGAAGAGGATAGAGTTCTATATATTGATATTAACGATATTAAACCTAATAAAGACCAGCCACGAAAGACTTTTAATGAAGAGAAACTAAAAGACCTTGCAAACTCAATCAAGGAAAATGGAGTAATTCAGCCACTAATCATAAGAAAGGTAACGAATGGCTATGAGCTTGTTGCCGGTGAGAGAAGGTGGCGTGCTGCTAGGATTGCTGAGCTCAAGAAGGTTCCTTGCATAATAAGGAATTTTGACGAAAAGCAGAATATGATAGTTGCTATCATAGAAAATATGCAGCGAGAGAATCTCGATCCTATTGAAGAAGCACTCGGGCTTAATGAGATGATTAAACGCTTCGAGTTCACGCAAGAGCAGGTATCAAATGCATTAGGAAAGAGCAGAGCGTATATAGCTAATTCGCTCAGACTTCTAAAGCTGCCGGAAAAAATTAAGAATATGATTATTGAAGGTCGCATCTCCGCCGCACACGGTAGAACGATTATCACAATCAAGGACGAAAAGAAGCAGCTGGAAGTGTGTGACAAGATAGTTAGAAATGGACTGTCTGTGAGAGCAGCGGAGAGGCTTACCGAGAAGATAAAGGATGATGCAAGACCTGAACGCAAGAAGAGAAAGCCTTCTATCAATGCGGAAATTGCAGCAGTAGAAGATGAGTTGAGAAAGATATTTGGCACAAAGGTCAACATAAATGGAAAGGCGTCAACTGGAAAGATTGAAATAGAATATTACAGTACAGATGAGCTGAATAGATTGATAGATATGCTAAGGAGCATAGAGTAGCCAAAATTAGGAGCAGAAGATTTATGAACAAAAACGCAGGAAATATAGCAGGCACAGAGTTTCTGGAGAGCTTGCCGGTACCGGCGTGTATGGTCAATAAAGAAGGAGCCGTCGTATATGCGAACTCGCTTATAAAAAATGTGTTTGCCTACGATGACATAGTGGATGGAAATTTCTTTGCGCTTACTGGAAGCAAACTTGAAGATTTAGAAGAGGCCCGCGACACAGGAGCGGAAGTCAAGATAAAGCGCAATGAACAGATATTTGTATTAAACACAACTCGCGAGGAGTTGGAAGAGGGTATAATAACTGTCTTTTTCAACAATGTTACTGAGCGAGAAACATTACGTTCAAACTACAGGGATGAGCATGTATGCCAGATGTATATCAGCCTAGATAACTATGACGAGCTGATTTCAAATTCCCCGTCAGACAGCAAGATGACAGTGCCTGCGGAGGTGGATAAAATTCTCAGTAAATGGGCAGAATCTAACAATGCTGCGATAGAAAACATAAGCGAGGATACATATCTTGCGACACTCTATAGAAGAGACGTTGATAATTTGGTAGAGGGAAGATTCTCTATTCTGGACACCATTAGAGCTATCCAGACTAAAGATGATTTTCCAGTTAGTCTCAGTATAGGCGTTGGAATGGGAGTACGAAACCTGCAGGAGGCTACAGAACTTGCAGAGGCCGCACTCGATCTTGCTATGGGCCGCGGTGGAGACCAAGCTGTAGTCAAGAATGGTGATAGGACTCACTATTACGGTGGAAAGCTCCAGTCGATGGAGAAGAATAACAAGGGAAAGTCGAGGATTATCGCTCACGCACTAAAGCAGCTAGTTAGGGAAAGCTCTAACGTGATTGTAATGGGGCATCGCTGGCCAGATATGGACTGCTTTGGTTCCGGGATAGGTGCATATAAAATTGCGAAGTACATGGAGAAGGATGTTGCAATTGTAATTGAGGAGTACAACGAGGCGTTGCAAGCTATTTACAAGCAGGCCGTTGAGACCGATGACTACGAGATTGTGAACAGGGAAAAAGCGATAGAACTTTGTGAGGAGAAGACCCTCGTAATAGTTGTCGATACTCATAGACCAGGCATGGTTGAATGTCCTGAAATCCTTGGGAAAGCTGATAAAATTGTCGTTATCGATCACCATAGGTTGTCCGACGATTCGATAGACAATGCAATACTGTCATACGTCGAGTCATACGCATCTTCGGCAAGCGAACTGATGACAGAAATCATTCAGTATACATCTAACAAAAAGATTGTTAACAAATTCGAAGCAGAAGCACTACTAGCCGGAATAACTGTGGATACGAACAGATACTCTATCAAGACAGGGGTAAGGACATTTGAGGCTTCCGCATGGTTAAGGCGCGTAGGAGCTGATACTACTGAGGTTAAGCGGTTCTTCCAGTCAGAGGTTACATCGTTCCAGATGAGAGCTGAGGCCGTTGCCAATGCTGAGTACATGGATGAAGGAGTTGCGCTCTCGATTTCTCAGGGATATTCGACAGATGCACAGATTATCAATGCACAGGTTGCGGATGAGCTGCTAATGGTTAAAGGCGTGAAGGCTTCATTTGCCGCTGGTAAGAACGATAAGGGAAAGACAGTGATAAGCGCGAGATCTCTCGGAGAAGTCAACGTTCAGGTGATCATGGAGAGATTTAACGGTGGAGGACATCTGAATTCAGCAGGTGCCCAGACTGACATGGAGCCAGAAGAAGTAATAGCAGAACTCAAGAAGATAGTACCGGAGTATTTAGGTATGGAGAGTGAAGAGTTAGATACCTACGGACAGGAGTAGGGGCGGATAAGTTCAAAAGCATCTATATGCGAATAACTTCGAAGATGTTCCAATATACTAACAAAATTTCTGTCTTTGAAAAATGTGTAGGTTAATTAAAAAAGGATTTACAAGAACAACAAGAATCCAAGCGATGGAAATTAGTAAAATAAAATTGATAGGGATTGCACAGAAGAAAAAGGAGGGCAATATGCAGATTATTTTAAAGAAAGACGTTAAAGGAACGGGTAAAGCCGGGGACGTTGTTAAGGTAAGTGACGGTTACGCAAGAAATCGCTTAATTCCAGGTGGATTTGCAATTGAGGCTACTCCTTCAAATCTCGCAAAGGTTAAGAGAGACAAAGCTAACCGCGAAGAGCAGATTGCACTAGATAAGGCTGAGGCTAATCAGGTTAAAAAGGTGCTCGAAGGAGAGGCCATAAAGCTTAAGACTAAGGTTGGTGAAGGCGGAAAGCTATTCGGATCAGTTACTTCGATGGATATTGCTAACGCAATCAAGGAGCAGACAAAGCTCGATGTCGATAAGAAGAAAATCGTACTGATTAAACCAATTAAGGAAATTGGAGAACACGAGGTAGATATCAAGCTGTACACCGAGATTACAGCTCGTATCAAGGTAACTGTTACTGAGGAATAAACATGCCAAATGAAATAAATAGTCAGCTTTCGGAGGCTCTAGAGCCTCCGAAAGACATAGAAGCGGAGAAGGCAGTTTTGGGCTCGATGATGCTCAGCGACGACGCCGTGCAGGATGTCGTTGATATACTTAAGCCAGAAGATTTTTATCTCAAGGAACATCAAGAGATATATAAGATGTTCATGAGCATGTTCAGAAGAAGTATAACTATTGACCTAATGACGACGAGAGCGGAGCTTAACAAGGTGCACCAGCTTGAGTTAGTTGGTGGTATGACATATCTTAGCAGGCTGTCAGGAGATGCAATCAATCCTTCAAATGCAAAGTTCTATGCACTCACGGTTGTGGATAAGTCGAAGATGCGAAAGCTCATCAAGTCGGCTGATACCATGCGCAAGAATGCGTATGATGGGAGCATGGATAGTGAGCTGATTCTAGATGAAGCGGAGAAAGAGATTTTTTCAATCGCACAGGCTTCGCAACGCAAGAATTATTCACCGATTCAAGAAGTCCTACAGACTAATATTCTCCAGATAAATGAGCTGGTGAGAAACAAAGGACGGCTTCCAGGTATTACAACTGGATTTAGAGATATTGATAAAATGCTGGGCGGTCTCAAGAAGACCGACCTTGTTGTGCTTGCGGCTAGACCTGGTATGGGAAAAACCGCATTTGCTCTTAACGTAGCGGAAAATGCAGCGATGGCAGGACATTCAGTGCTTGTGTTTAGTATGGAGATGTCTAAAGAGCAGCTCGGACAGAGAATGCTCGCCATGTCAGCAAGAGTCGATATGGAACATATCAAGAATGGAACAATCGAAGACGATGAATGGTTCAGCATCGATATGGCTCAGGAGAAGTTCGAGAGTGTAAATCTAAACATTGACGATACAGCGCAGATTTCGATTCTCGAGATGAAAAACAAGTGCAGAAGGCTCAAGGAGAAGAATGGGCTAGACCTTGTGATTATCGATTACCTACAGCTTATGTCTCTAGGCTACGGTGGAGATAACAGAACTAATGAAATCAGTGCTATTACCAGAAGCATCAAAATTCTTGCAAAGGAGCTTGACGTCTGTGTAATCCTGTTATCACAGCTTTCTCGTGCCTCCGAGCAGCGTAAGGATCATCGTCCGATGCTGTCTGACCTCAGAGAGTCTGGCTCAATCGAGCAGGACGCAGATATCGTAGTGTTCCTAAAGAGGGATGATTATTATCAAAATGAGGATGAAGAGGCTGACACTTCATCTGGCAACACATGTGAAGTAATAATATCCAAGCACAGAAGCGGTCCGACGGGAACCGTTAACCTGGCTTGGATTGCAAGATACACGAAGTTCGGAAACCTCGAGTACACAGTATAGATTTGAATAAACAAGCATTTTCAAGGAGAACCATGAACAACACTGAGTTTGTTACGGAACAGAATAAAGATGTCTACCTGTTTAGCACGGAAGTCGAGAACCTCATGATAAATGAGTTCTTTACCAGTGCGAACGGTGACTATGTAAAGGTGTATTTGCTCGGTTTGATGAGTGCAAGACACGGAATTGTAGAGGACAGAAATAAGACTGCAAATGTTCTTGGTATCACTCCAGATGAAATCGACGCTGCGTGGGACTACTGGGAGAGTGTGGGGGTAATCAGACGAGACTATATGCCTGATGACGATTCATATAGAGTAGTTTTTCTGAGCCAGATTTCAAGATTTTACGGAAACAAAAAGAGTAGGGGTTCTGGCAATGAGTCAGAAGAACAGGATTCACGCCTTGTAAATCTCGACCTAAAGCATCTGTATGATACCTACGAGAGTGTGAGTGGGAGGAGCATTCCTTCTAGTGATGCACGCAAGATTGCCGATACGATTGGCACATTCGGAGTTTCACCAGAGGTATATGCTTATGCGATAAAATACAGCAGTGATAACGGTCATAGCGATATTCGCTATATCAATAAAGTCGCTATTAATTGGCATAAGGAAGGCTGTAATACGGAAGCTGATGTAAAGGCGCTTCTGGATAAGGATGCGAAACGAAGATACCTATACGGCAGAATATTCAAGGAAATTGGGTTTAATCGCCAATGGACCTCTGGCGACTGTGAGATGATGGATCGCTGGTTTGATAATTTCGGATACAACATCGAAGAAGTTCTTGAAGCTGTGAAGCTCACTGCAGGAAAGCGTGAGCCATCACTTAGATATGTCGATGCTGTTTTAGAAAATAAATATCGCAAGGTTGGAGGAATCGAGCCTAACTACCAAACGCATAACCAGAACAACGACCAAGGTGCTAGATATGCTGGCGGCAAAACGATGAAAACAGAAAAGTCTGGAAATGCAAATTCAGATGGTAGCGTAAATGTCAGTAAACGAGTCCTAGAGGAATACTATAAATACCTCAGAGAGAAGGCTATACACGATCAGAAGGAAAAACAACAGAAGCTCGAAACTGAAATGCCGATAATGCAGAAGTTTGCAAGCATCGAGGCGGATATAAAAGAAAAGCTCCTCACTGGACTTGGCAGTATAGGTAAGGAAAAACGAACCGAACTGCTGCAGAGGCAGAGGGAACTCATTGAGCAAAAGAAAGAGTTCCTTGCAGTGAATGGGTATCCAGAGGATTATTTGGAAGTTAAATACAAGTGTCCAATATGTAAGGATCACGGAATTACGGATGATGGAATGCGCTGCTCTTGCGTAAAAGAGAGAGCAGATGAGGCTTATAGATGGAACAAAGACAGGCAAATAAAGTAGATAATAAAGATAATAACTTACAGAATATAGAGAACATGGAGAAAAAGCAGAAGGCTCCGTCTAAGACAGAGAGGAAGGCAGCACAGAAAGCTGCTAGTAAGCAGGCGAAAGAAGCCAAGAAGGAGAAAGCCAAAGCTGCCAAGAAAGCGAAGAAACAAGCTAAGCAGGATAAGGTTAGGGCAATAGAACAGAAGAAAAGTGAGGCTAGAGCTGTCAAAAAAGCAAAAAGAGCAGAAAAGGGGCCTACCGTATGGAATAAAATGGGAGCTGCGATAGCTACGGTAGCGGCTGCACCTATTTACCTGCATGACAGGATTCAAGATGCTTCTGACAGATTCTTTATAGGCTGTGGATACAGCCTAGCCACAGAATATCATGACATGCGTGTAAGGTATAAAGGAAGTGGTGCAAAGATGGTGAGCGGTCTGTTTGCCTTAATTATCATGGTTTGCGGCGTATTACTGACTATGCAACATTACACAGTTTATGAATATGCATATAACGGACGTGTGCTCGGGTATGTAAAATCTGAGGATAGTGTTGTTGGTCTTTTAGATGTTGCTGGAGACCATATGTCGTCGAATAACAACGGTGCGCGCATCAAGTTTATCGCTGGAAACAATGTGACATTTAGGAAGGTTTCTGCAGCAGAAAAGGATTTAGATGACGCGGACACTGTTATGAATAAGCTGACCTATATGACGGACATTGAGGTATCTGCTTATGGCGTCTATCAGGATGGCAAGCTGCTGACTGTCGTGGAGACTAGGGGAACAGCAGATTCTTTGGTTAAGGAAACGCTTGCTCACTATAAAAAAACTGCAAAGGGCATGAAGCTTGAACAGATTAAGTTTGCTAAGAAGGTTGAGGTTAAGCAGCTAGATGTGATGCTTACTAGTGTTCAGAGTAAAAAGCAGGCTTCGGAGCAGCTCCTTCACGGCGGAAAAATAAATATGAGCCACATCATAAAGGATGGCGAAAGTATTAACAGCGTCGCTAGGAAATATGATGTAAATGTCAAGGATATGAGTGGCAAGAACAGCGAGCAATCTGTGAACTTGTTAAAATCGGGAGACCTTGTAAACATGAAAAAGAAGGTTTCGCCACTCGAAGTTAGAACCGTTGAAACTGGAAAGATGTCAGAGAAAATCCCATATGAAACAGAGAAACAGGAGACTAAAGATCTCTACAAGGGCGAGTCGCTAGTTGCACAGGAAGGTGTTGATGGAAGACAGATAATCAGCGGAACAATAACGAAAGTAAACGGTAAGGAAGTAAAGAGAAATATTAAGAGCAAAGAAGTAGTTATTAAGCCAGTTAAGAAGATTGTTAAGGTTGGAATCAACGATAAACCTAAAACCGCATCGAGTGGTTCGTATGCAGTGCCTATCAAGAACAGTTACGTTATCAACAGCAACGGAAAGTTCGGAAGCAGATGGGGAAGAATGCATGAAGGACTAGACTTCTCTTGCCCAACAGGAACACCTATTTACGCTGCTGATGGAGGAACTATCACGAAGGCAGGCACATTTGGCGGCTATGGAAACTGTGTAATTATCAAGCATGATAACGGGCAGGAAACACTCTATGGACACTGCAGTAAGATAAATGTAAGTGTAGGTGATAAGGTGTATAAGGAACAAGTGATTGCAGCCGTAGGAAATACGGGTCGAAGCACTGGAGCCCACCTCCACTTCGAGGTTCATGTTGGAGGAAAGGCAGTGGACCCATGGAGCTACATATTCTAATTATGGGGACGACGGATTTTAATGAGCAAAAGCAAAAAGAAGAACAGAGAGATGAGGTCATCCGAGAGGGTGACCACGGTCTCAGCTGAAAGCAGAGAAACTAGGCTAGAAACTAGGAAAAAACAAAGAAAGCAGAGATCGAGCTCAAGAGGAATTTTTTCAAAACCTGCAAACAGGCGTAATTTGATAATTGCGGCTGTAGTTTTGCTGTTGCTTGCAGCGTCGGTTCGTAACATCGTCAAGCTCGAACTAGAGAACAGAAGGCTTAAGAATAAGCAGAAAGAGCTTATAGAGCAGAGAAAAGAACTCAAAATTGAGCTTAGGAATGTAAACAGCAAGGAGTATATAGAGGAACAGGCTAGAAAGCAGCTAAGGCTTGTTAACCCAGATGAAATCCTATTTGTATTTCCTAACGAAAAGGATAAGGATAATGCAAAAGACAAATAATTCGGGAAAAGAGGATAAGCTTAGCATAAACGAAGTGATAGTCGTAGAAGGTCGTGACGATATCGATGCCGTAGCAAAAGCCTGTGATGCGCTAATTATTGCAACGCATGGATTTGGGATAACGAGTGAGACATGGGGGCTAATCGAGAAAGCCTATGAGGAGAAAGGTATCATTATCCTGACTGATCCTGACTATTCTGGCGAGGAGATAAGGCGAAAGTTAATGGCAAAATTTACGAAAGCACTCCACGCATATTTGCCTAAATCAGAGGCTATTAAAGATGACGATATTGGAGTCGAGAATGCTGCACCAGATGCTATCAGGCTGGCGTTAACTAAAGTTCATGGTATAACCGAGAGTGCCAAACAAGAGAATATATCTATGCATGATCTTAACAAACTAGAGCTCATAGGAGGGCAAAAGGCTGCAGTACTTCGAGAGCATGTGGGAGCAGAGCTCGGATTTAAAGAAGCTGAATGGGTTTGGGATATCTATACAGGATCTCGAAGCAACGCTCATAAAGGTCAAAGAAAGAATTTGAATTCTAAAGTATAAAACTGAGAAATAGCGAGAAAAAATTGGGAAATAAAGCAAAACACAAAGGGAAGCATAATGCTAGTAGCGGACGAGTTCCGCATGGGTTCAAGCACGCGAAGAGCCTCGGGCAGAACTTCCTAAATGACCAAAATATAATAGATGAAATAGTAGAGGGTAGTGAAATAGATGAACAGACTTTAGTTGTTGAAATTGGGCCGGGAGAAGGTGCACTTACAACAGAGCTCATAGAGGCTGCTGGCTACGTAATCGCAATAGAGCTTGATGATAGGCTAATCCCTATCTTGCGAACCAAGTTTGCGCTACACGATAATTTTGAGATTATCCACGAGGATATTCTAAAAGTTGATATCAAATCAGTTGTGAACGAAAATATGAGAGCTCGCGGACTTACTAAGACTAGGATAGTCGGGAACCTACCGTACTATATAACGACGCCAATAATCACTAAGCTGATTGAGGCGAATGCGGGATTTGAGAGCCTCACGGTTATGATGCAGAAGGAAGTCGGTGATAGGATTGCAGCCGAGCCAGGAACCAAGCTAGCTGGCGCGATTACATATGCGGTTCACTATAGGTGCACAGTGGATAAGATTTGCGATGTTTCACGAGAATCATTCTATCCAGTGCCAAAAGTGGATTCGGTGGTGCTTAGGCTCAACATGAGAGATGAGTTAGCGGTTCAGGTTAACGATGATAACAACTTCTTTAGGTGCATAAAAGCAGGTTTTTCGATGAGACGCAAGACTCTTTTAAATTCCCTGCAAGCACTAGATGACGTTGACAAAGATGTCATAAAGTGTGCACTTGAGAGTGCTAATATAGATCCATCGCGCAGGGCGGAAACGCTAACGATGGAAGAATTTGCGGAATTATCCAATTCCATTTGGAAGGAGTAACTTAATATGAAAGTTAAGAATTTCTGTAGAGGGGTTCTGGCAAAGATAAGGGGTGGCGCACATAAGGTGCACGACAAGTACCGTGCGAGATTTCCAAAGAAGGTACCGAAATTAAATGACGGAAAACTGCATGATAGAAAGTTCATTTTAAAGCTTGCGATTGCGTCAATTTTGATGAACCTATACATCGAGACATTTGCACGAATTACGAGCGGAGTCTTAGATGGCGCTATGTTTTTATTCAAGCACCCAATCATTTTCTTATATAACTGTTTGATCATATTCGCGACGATGTGCCTTGCACTAATGTTCAGGAAGCGAGGCTTTGCATTCCTAATACTATGCACAGTATGGGGGATTCTAGGAACTGTCAACGGCGTCATCCTGCTCAAGCGAATGACCCCTTTCACACTTTATGACTTGCAAAACACAAAGGACGGCTTCTCACTGCTCACCACATATTATTCAAAGGCACAGATTACTCTAGGTGCTGCAATCATTGGTGTTGCACTACTCATAGTTGTACTTTATTACATAAATTGCTACAAGTGGACTAATCTAAATTACAAGAAGGAACTAGGGATAATTGTTGTCGCAATTGCAACATGTTTTGGCAGTACGCTCGGTCTTATTGAGACTAAGGCGCTCAGCACATTCTTCGGAAACCTCAACTATGCGTATAGAGATTACGGATTTGCGTACTGTTTCTTAAACACCTCTGTAAATAAAGGAATTAAAAAGCCTAACCATTACTCGAAGAAAGAAATACAATCAATTCTCGAAAATTACACCAAGAATGGGACAAATACCACTCTTGTGCAGAAAAACGATGCAAAGAAATATCCTAATATCATCATTTTGCAACTAGAATCATTCTCTTATGCGCAGGATTACAAAAATATCAAGGTTTCAAATGACCCAACCCCAAATTTCACAAATCTAATGAAAAACTATTCTACAGGCTGGTTTAAGGTTCCGGCATGCGGAGCTGGAACGGCTAACACGGAGTTTGAGGTATTAACTGGTATCAGCTCTAGATTCTTTGGACCAGGAGAATATCCATATAAGGGTAAGCTTCGTGAACAATCTCTCGAGAGCCTCGGATATGTACTAAAGAGTCATGGTTATAATACACATGCAATGCACGACCACAGAGCATTATTCTATAACCGTAATGAGGTATATGCATCGCTCGGATTTGATAACTTTACATCACTCGAATACATGAATAACATTGTCAAAACGCCAACTGGGTGGGCTAAGGATAAGGTCATGACCGACGATATCATGAATATAATTACAAAGTCAGATACGAGGGATTTGCTACATATTATCTCTGTGCAAGGACATGGTGCATATCCGACAGAGCGTGTATTCAAGGATCCATATACAACGGTAACTGCAAAGGATGAAGCTACTAAGTGGAAGTACGAGTATTATGTAAATGAACTTCATGAAATGGATGAATTTACAGGAGACTTGCTCAAGAAGATAGAAGAATCTGGCGAGCCTACCGTCGTGCTAATCTATGGAGACCACATCCCTGCGCTTGATATCAAGGAATCTGAATACGGCACAGGTGACCTCTACCAGACTAGATATGTAATATGGGATAATATTGGTCTTAAAAAGAATGACAAGGATATCACCTCATACGAGGTTACTGCCGATATCCTTAAGAATGTTGGACTGGGTCATCAGGGCGTAATCTTTGATTACGAGCAGACTGCAGATAAGAACTCTAAGGACTACAATAAGAACCTGAAAGCGCTCGCTTATGACATGCTATATGGCAAGAACTATGTATTTGGCGGTAAGAACCCATATAAGCGGACAAAGATGCGCATGGGATACAAGAAAATTAAGATTGATGGCATAATCTCAATCGGTAAGAAATACTACATAAAAGGACAGAATTTCACAGAGCACAGTACAGTCAGCCTAAACGGAAAGGTGCTTAAGACTGTATATCTAAGTCCGACATTACTTGGACTAAGTGAGAAAATCGACCAAAAGGACGTCAAGAAGCTACGAGTAAGCCAGATTGACTCCAAAGATGAGACAATCCTATCAACTATAGGTGGCAACGAGGAGCTATAAGTCCGGGAGGAACAATGGAAAAGGAAAAGAAAAGCACAGTTATGGAGTCAACAGGAGCTACGAAAGCTAAAAAGACAACAAAAGCAATGAAGAAAGCAGAAACTACTGTAGATACGAAAACAACAAAGAAAGCGGAATCTGCAAAGACCACAAAGGCATCAGAAACCAAAATGGGTACAACTACAGCCAAAAGGGCTAGATCAAAGGCGAGCGAAGCAGTGACAAAAGCAACCCTAGCTAAAGCTACTAGAACCAAGAAAGTGGCAGCAAAAATCAAAAAGACCGAAGCCGCTGAAGAGGCTATAGCTGTGGAAAATGATGAAATCAAAGAGATAAGTGATTCTGTAGATACTCCAGTTATAAGCGAAGCTTTTGCAGTAAGTAAAGAAGAAGCGCTAGATAATGAAGAAAATAAGCCTGAAGAAATTCATGGTAGCACAGATGCTGAAGATACAGAGGATTCTGAAGAGAGAAGCAATGAACAGGACCGCCCAGAGGTCGAGGGGATCCTAGAAATCGCAGAAGCGGGATTTGGCTTCCTGAGATTTAACAACTTCCTAACATCTGAGAAGGATATTTACGTATCACAGACTCAGATTAGAAGGTTCGGCCTCAGAACTGGCGATAAGATTCGCTGCATCTCGAGGCATCCTAATCAAGGCGAGAGATTCGGAGCACTTCTATATGTGAAAGAAGTGAACGGTGAATCACCGATTAGCGCGAGGCGAAGACCTCATTTTGACAGATTGACACCGATTTTCCCGAACGAGAAAATCGTGCTCGAAGACACGAGCATCAAGTTGGCGATGAGAGCCATGGACTTAGTCGCACCTATCGGCAAGGGTCAGCGTGGTCTTATCGTAGCCCAGCCTAAGGCGGGTAAGACGGTTCTGCTCAAGCAGATTGCAGCGAGCATAGAGAAGAAGTATCCAGAGATTGAGATGATTGTACTCCTCGTAGACGAGAGACCTGAAGAGGTTACGGATATGAAGAGGGCGCTCACTCGCTCTGAGGTAATATATTCGACATTCGATGAGCTGCCTGCGCACCACGTAAAGGTTGCGGAGATGGTAATTCAGAGGGCAAAGCGCTTAGCAGAAGAGGGCAAAGACGTAGTCATTCTACTGGACAGCATCACCAGGCTCGCGCGCGCATATAACATGGAGACGCCATCGTCGGGAAGAACGCTATCTGGCGGACTTGATCCTGGGGCTCTTCATGCTCCAAAGAAATTTTTTGGTGCGGCAAGAAACCTCGAGGAGGGCGGCAGTATAACGATACTAGCAACTGCTCTCGTAGATACGGGGAGCAGGATGGACGATGTAATATATGAGGAATTCAAAGGTACAGGTAACATGGAGCTTCACCTCGACAGACAGCTCAGTGAACGCAGAATATTCCCTGCAATTGATTTGGCAAAGTCTAGCACGAGGAAGGAAGAGCTTCTCTTAGATGATAATGAATATCTCGTGATGAACATGATGAGACGTGAGATGTCGGCGGGAAATCCTGCTGACGTCGCGGAGAAGGTACTCGACAACCTGAGCCATACCAAGTGCAACAAGGACTTCGTAGATGTGATGCTCAAGGAGCTGAATTTCTAACAGTCGGAGGAAAGATGGATTATAGTAAGATTTTCATCAAGGACGCTAAGCCGACCAAGATTGGCGGTCAGGCGGTAATGGAAGGCGTAATGATGCGCGGCGCAGACAAACAGTCGCTTTCGGTCAGACTTCCTAATGGCGATATAAAGCTAGAGATAGAGGATATCAAGCCACCGTCTAAGGTGACTAAGGTACCATTTGTGAGAGGAGTGGTGAGCTTTTTCTCATCGCTGATTTCAGGAATGAAGACGCTGATGCGCTCATCCGAAATCCTCGAAGAAGCAATGCCTGAAGAGGAACAAGAAGATTCGAGCAAGTTCGACCAGTGGCTGGAGAAAAAGTTCAACCCTAAGACCGTGTGGAATGTCATGCTCGGCATCTCAGTTGCGATATCGCTGCTCATCACGGTTGTCGTGTTTGTAATCATGCCGACATACAGCGTGAATTTACTTAAGCACTTGACCAAGAATACGGTGCTGCTCAACCTAGCAGAAGGTGTGCTGAGGCTATTGATTTTCGTGCTGTATGTGCTGGCTATTTCCAAGATGAACGACGTCAAGAGACTTTTTCAGTATCACGGTGCAGAGCATGAGTCGATTCACTGCTTTGAGAATGGTCTTGAGTTAACTCCTGCAAATGCCAAGGAGTTCTACACACTTCATCCTCGCTGCGGAACTAGCTTCCTCATGTTCGTAATGATTATCAGCCTTGTGCTGTTCTCATTTCTCGGATGGCCAAATCTAGCATGGCGAATCATATCTAGACTTCTTCTTATGCCAGTAATTGCAGGCCTCAGCTATGAGCTCCTTAGGTGGGCTGGTAGAAGTGATAATGCGGTCGTTAGGGTGCTAAGCTGGCCAGGCCTCATGATGCAGAAGCTAACAACTAGAGAGCCAGACGAAGAGCAGCTTGAAGTTGCGATAACATCACTTAAGGCTGTGCTTGGTGAACTTGAGTCTGGTGTAATAAGCAAACAGGATGAAGATGTTAGCGACGATTTAGATGAGGAAAATCAAGATGAGGAGCTCGATTCCATCTTCGATGAACTCGAAGATAAGAGGTACAGCGAGGACGAGACGATGGTCAAGAACTTAGTTAGTGCTGGAAGGTCGAAGCTAGGGGAAGCAGGCATCAGCAATCCAAACGGAGATGCGGATGATATATTCTGCTACGTAACTGGATTTACACATAACGAGATAATAACGAGAGACACAGAGCTGCTCGATAGTTCTGATGTCGAAGCATATAGAGAGAGAATTGACCAGCGCGCATCGGGAGTTCCACTTCAGTACATCACAAAGGTACAGGAATTCATGGGTCTGCCGTTCTGTGTAAATGAAAACGTTCTCATCCCAAGGCTCGACACGGAAGTGCTCGTAGAACAGGTACTGGGCATCATCAGCGGCATGGAACTAGAGAATCCGAAGATACTCGACCTGTGTGCGGGCAGCGGAGCAATCGGAATTTCGATTGCAAGCTTATCGCAAGGTGCTCGTGTCAAGCTATCGGATATCAGTGAGAAGGCGCTCGAAGTCGCCAGAAAGAATGCGGAAATCAACGGCGTACTGGACAGGATAAGCTTTGCACTCGGCAACATGTTTTCGTCGCTTGATGGAGATGAGAAGTTCGACCTAATCGTCAGCAACCCACCTTACATCAAGTCAGAGATTATCGAGACACTCGACCCAGAGGTGAAGGATCACGAGCCAAGGCTTGCGCTAGACGGTGGTGAGGACGGTCTTGATGCATATAAGGTTATTGCAAATAACGCTTCCGCTCACCTCAAGGAAGGCGGAGTGCTCGCACTCGAGATAGGGTATGATCAGGGCGAAGCTGTATCATTCCTACTGGAGAGAACGCACTACTATAAGCCAGCCGCGATTATCAAGGATCTGGCTGGAATGAACAGAGTCGTTATAGCCGAGAAAAAACCGGCAGAAGAAAAGTAAATATTTTAAGGCAAGGTACCCGCTGTATAGAGCGTGTGCGGATAGCTTAGCCATTCACCAGATATGGGAGGTTATTGATGAATATTGCAGTTATATTTGGAGGAAGGTCCGATGAACATGAGGTATCACGAAGTTCAGCGGTAAATGTCATCAAGGGACTCAATTCTGACCACTATGAAATTACTAAAATTGGAATAACTAAAGAGGGCAGATGGTATCTGACCGAGGCAAGTACAGATGAAATCGCTAGCGGTGCTTGGGAAAATAGACCTGATAACAAACAGGTGTGCATCCCTGCGGATCCGACGGTACACGGAATCCTCGTTTTCGACGAAGAGGATAGAGCGACCGCAAAGAGCATAGACTGCATCATACCAGTGCTTCACGGAGATAACGGAGAAGACGGAACAGTGCAGGGACTCTTTGAGCTTGCGGAAATTCCATATGTTGGTCCTGGAGTAAAGGCTTCTGCTAATGGAATGGATAAATCATTTACCAAGATTATCGTGGGCGAGGCTGACATCACTCAGGCGAAGTACTGCGTGATTAAGAAGAAGGATTTTGCCGATGATCGTGAGGGAGAAATTATGAATGCTCTCAGCACGAATGACGGAAAGCTACCGCTGTTCGTTAAGCCGTCTTCGGCTGGATCCTCGGTTGGAGCTTCTAAGGTCGAGAAGAAGTCAGAGCTCGAAGGGGCTATTGAAAATGCATTTAAGT
The DNA here is from genome assembly GCF_030644205.1 of Mogibacterium neglectum. Taxonomy (NCBI): domain Bacteria; kingdom Bacillati; phylum Bacillota; class Clostridia; order Peptostreptococcales; family Anaerovoracaceae; genus Mogibacterium; species Mogibacterium neglectum. The sequence goes on along the minus strand of NZ_CP128647.1, from coordinate 1,713,901 downwards.
ATGATGACAAAGTCCTCGTCGAAGAGATGATTGTCGGCAGAGAGATGGAAGTTGCGGTTCTCGGCAATCACAATCCGAAGGCATCCTGCGTGGGAGAGATTCTATCCGCTGGCGAATTCTACGATTACGATGCGAAGTACAACAACCCTGAATCACAGACGAGAGTTGTCGATGATATTCCGATGAGCAAGCAGAAGGAGATTAGAAACTGCGCCGTTGAGATATTCAAGGTAATGGACTGCCGCGGACTATCTAGAGTTGATTTCTTCTATACTGAAGACGGCAGAGTTGTGTTTAATGAGATTAATACGATGCCAGGATTTACGAATATCAGCATGTATCCACAGCTGTGGGAAGCGATGGGCATAGATCAGCCAACCTTGCTGGACAGTTTGATTAAGCTGGCGATTGAAGAGCATACGTATGATGAGAAATATTAATTGAGATGGATAAAGCCTAGGAGTGAATTCCTGGGCTTTTGTTGTATAAGTAAAACCATGCGTTGAATGCGTGTTCTTGTTTGTAGATAAAAAATTTAATACCGAGTTTAAAGATTCGATATTCGATAATAAAACATAACTACAAAGTTTCCAATGTCACAATTTGTGGCAATTTTTTTATGATTTGTGCTGGTGAAACACTGGAGAGTTCTTTTATAATTTTCTAAAATCAGATTAAAGAAAGGAGGATAGTACAGTGAAAATTGGGTCAATTATTAAAGAGAAACGTACTAAATTAGGCTTAACACAAGATGACTTAGCTAAAAAGCTGCAAGTTTCAAGATCTACTATTTCAAACTGGGAGATTAATAGAAATTATCCAGATATAAAGCTAATAGTTAATATCTCAAATATTTTGGATATTCCACTGAATGAGCTATTGCAGGAGGATAGTGATATTGTGAATAGACTTTCTGAAGATACAATTATTAGAAAAAAGATAAGTAAAAGAAATAAAATACTGTATTTCTTAATTTTTATTTTAATAATAAGTCTTTTGTCAGTTGCAATTTATTTCAGTAATATAAATGATATCTCAAATAAAAAAGAAATTGTAGGTGCATACATATCTAATGAGAAGTTATACATAAAAACAGATTTGCCTATATATAAAAGTATTGGTGGATACTTCGTTGATATAAATAATAATACTATAGAAGTTTCCATATTTACAAAATTGTCATTTAAACACAATGAAAAGATATCAATTCCAATTTCTAAAGAGAATCTTAAAGGAATTAATAGGGTAAGGTTTATCTATAATGGGCATAATTACAAGACAATTTCTTTAGAGTAAATAGCAGAACTTAATAAGATAAAAAAATAATGACTTTAAATTTACCTTGGAGTCATTATTTTTTTACCATTTGTGAGGGTCAATATAAAGAAAGTTAGTCAAAATGTATTTTATTAGAACAAAATACGAGCCAAAACATATTGTTTTTCGATATGCTATGAGGTAAGATTTAGATAAAGTAAAGGTATCAGGAAATACATTTCGCAATTAAATATGTAATATTCGTAAGACGAAAGGAGCATCACCATGAATAAGGATAATATAACTTTTAAGCTAACAAGAGCAATATTGATAGTATTTACACTAGCAACTATGCTAGCAATTATACTAGGTAGTATCGATATTTTGACAAAACAATTTACAAACTATGAAGCCGTAACTGAAGCCTTATATGGAATAGTTATTACAGTAGGGATAGTTATCGTGATAGCTAAACTGTGGATGCTACCAAGTATAAATGAGGGATTTTCCCTAAAAGAAGCAAAGACTTGCAAATCTATTGCTAACATCTTTCTATTTGAATTCGCATGCGAGCTAATTCATGGGGTATTATCAAATAAAGGCGAACGTATATTTGAGATATTTAATGTAAAAGTATCTATTTTAATGATAGTCTTTCTTTTATGTGCATTTGCATTTATGTCGGTAGGAAAGCTAATAATCAAATATATTGAACTGCAAGAAGATAACAAGTTAACAGTGTAGACAGCGGGAATATAAAACATGTCAATCAAAATAAATTTAGACAGTATCCTCGAGAGCCGAAACGTGACGATTCGTGAATTATCTGAGGCAATCGATATAACTCCAGCTAATATTTCGATATTAAAAAATAACCGTGCAAGAGCAATTCGGTTTACAACACTAGATAAAATGTGTACATATCTGGATTGCGAGCCTGGCGATATACTCGTGTATGAGAAAGATGCGGTAGATGTGAATGACTGACTATATGACGAGAGCAGCAAATAATGCTGTTCTCGTCATAGCTTTTTGAAATATGATTAAAGGTACTGTTAGCAACTATATAAAATACTTGATAGTGTACAGTGATATATGATAGAGTGTCACTGAAATTTATATCTAATAAAAAATTGGAGAAGTGTGTATCATGATAAAGAAGATTTCATCTATTGTTATTTTAGTCTGCATTATTTTATTTAATATCACACCAATCGTTATAGCAGCTGACTATGCCGAACTTGGTGATTCATCAGCAGCAAGCGGAAGCTTATCAGAAGAAACAGAACAAACAGCAGATAACACACCCAGCATAAGTGGTGTGAATGTTTCTGGTGACTTTAATGAGGGTACTCGTGGCCCCGACTATTTTAAGAATATCAAAATTGATTTGATAGGAGAGAATCTTACGGATGACAACTTCCTAACTGAAGAAGGCCTTAGATGGACGGATAAAACAGAAGTTGAGCTTATATCAGGCACGGAGGTTGGAGAGCTCAATCGTAGCTCTAATTTTGGCTCTGAAAGACCTGGCATCCCTGTTAAGTTGTATCTAAACTAACAAAGAAGCTAAAAACATTATTTAAAAAGAAGTAGATTAAGCATGAATAAAAATAGAATAATAGGCATTAGTATAGTAGTGCTAATTATGGGGATATTGTTAATAATTGCCAACCTATACATAGACTACAATCTCAGAAAATACTCCGTTTACTATGCCCACAACATGACGCATAAGGAGGGAACACATCCAGAGATGGCAATGGCATTAGAGAACATAAAGGTTATACGTACACCCGCGAGTAGAGGAATAAGGTATGACTATGATGGACTGGCGAAAGTGTATAACGAAAGAAATAATGGCAACAGTCCTTCGATTTGCGCAACGTATGTATACGGAGTGGAATATCTGTATTCGAATTCAAAGGATAGAAGTTATATATTTAACTCTGATTTTTCATTAAAAGCAATTTATAATTCTAATACAGCTAAGATGGAGTATGAAAAAAGTGATATCGACGACGAAGAATTATATAAGGAGGTTTATAACAACTTCGGTTTCCTCGTCAAAGCCAACGTCAATCACAAGCCTCTAATCAATATGCAGAAAGAATTCAACAAGAAGTATTATAAGCGGTTCAACTAAAGAAATTGTAGAAAGAAAAGGAGTAAACTATGCTCAGCAAGTTGATAAATAGGATGCTTATAATTACTTGTTGCTTGCTCGTAGGAGTCGGGGTGGTTTTTGTAATGTGGTATGTAAAAAGAAACCTGACAGAATACTCGGTTTATTATGCAATTCATATTGAACATTCAAAAGGTACACATCCAGATTTTGCAATGGTGATAGACAATTTGGATGCTATTAAGCAACCAAAGGTAGACAAAGTGGTCTACAGACCAGATAGTGGCGTTTCGGGGGCATTTAGTGGCAGAGTTTATATTTATAACGAAGCCCATTCCGTTGACGGTAAAACGCCGGAGCTCTACATGTGGCATGGTGATGATGATGCCTATATCTATATTGACAATAGAGGGATAAGATATGAATTCGATAAAGCTTTTAAGTTGAGAAGAGTATATGCTTATGATGAAATAGATATACATACGATAGACGAGAAAGCTATCAGTGATGAGCTGTATAAGTATTTCGGCTTTCTTATAAAGGCTAACGATAAAAAGCCAAAGATTAATTTGCAGTGGCTTTTTAACAAGAAATACTATAAGCGGTTCAACTAATAATTGAATATAGAATTTGATAAATGCAAAAGAACCCCAGCTTAGCACTGCTAAGCTGGGGTTCTTTAAATATCAACTACTTCTTAAACATATGCAGCCTCTCAGCCCTACGTATATCATTTTCGATAAAATCGGAAGCTGCGAAGGAGCTGTCGTACTCGAGACCTGGTGGCAACATTGGCGTGCAAGGTCTTGAGATGACTGCTCCGAGCAGCTTCTGTGTCAGCTTGCGGCCGTACTCGGCCTGGTACTCCTGCTCGAGTATGCGAAGGATGTCCCGAGCATTCTCGAGGCAGGTAATTGAATACTTATATACCTTATCCATATCGTTTTCGCCCACGAAGCTGAAAGTCGTATATGGCAGCATCAGATTAATCGTCCTGTGCTCCTTAGAGTCGTCGACTAGCTCGAGGCTGTCACCGCCAAAGAATGGATAGCTGTCATGCTCATTTATCCAAATCGAGATATCTGGTAGGAAATAAGCACCCTCAACTGGAATTTCTCGTTCTTTCATAGTATCTAACGCTCTGCCAGTAAGTACTCCTACGATTACCTTTCGAAGGTCAATTCCCGCGTCCTTAATCAGAGGCGCGATGTGGTTTAAACGCTGACCATTGTGAAGGAAGTCATCAACTAATATCGCAGGCTTTTCAAAGGACTTGATAGTTGTTATCTGCTCCTGTAGCGGTGCGTAGTTACGGTATTCTCGGATAGTGAATCCCGATAAATCATTCTTAAAATACTTATCCGTCCTAAGAGCCTTTGTTACTGTATTAGGTATGACCACATCCGAAAGTGCCTTGCCGTATGGGACCGCCATATAAGGACCACGATTCTTCATAGGATCGGAAGCTGCAGGTACTCCATTTTCAGATGTAACCATATTTACGATGCGGCTATATACTGCACTAGGATTAAAAGTCAGTATCAGCTTGCCAGGAAATAGCTCATTAAAAGTCTTAAGGAGCTTTGCATGAGCATCATCTGCAGCTTTAATAATCCTAGGGTTCTTGTTGAACGGAGCCTTGATACACGCTTCGACATCTCTAAATAGCACGATTGGTGCTTTCATATCCACTGCATAGATTGGTTCTTCCTCACTGCTAGAGATATTGACAAATCCATGGTGGATTAAAAGGTCAATCGTATCCTCGTCCATACCTGCAGGATTTACAGGGCGATAGATTACGTAAGTGTAATCTTCATCGAGGAGTTCCGTCATAATCTCCGTGAGCAGAATCTGATTAAGGTTGGAAACACCTGCATTTGCATCATCTTTTGCATAAAATGCACCGATTGAAGCTATCGAGCCAAGCGCACTCTTTCTAATCGTAGAAGCTACTTCGCTGCTGCCGAATTCCTCGAGCAGGTCATTCGCACGAAGCTTTCTAGTCGATGCAAACGCAGAGAGCACAGGCTCTTCTCGTTCTCCAGACCTAGCTTTTATCAGGATTGATTTCGTAGCAGGATCATCAAGGTATTCGCTGAGAACCAAGGGGTCGTAGCCAGCCGTCTCTAAATCATCGCTAAGTGGCATGGTGAAACCAGCATCCATGTGTTCAAAGGCGCTGAAGTTGATATTGTTAGCGGTAAGCACTTCTTTATATGCAGGCTCATGCTTATAGAGGTTCATATCGTATATGTAGTTCTGCACAACTGGGTCGAGCAGCGTGCCGATATCTCGCCCGAGGTCAATATTGTTACGAATCCTAGCGGAGCTGACATCCTCAGAATATCTCTTGAGGTGCAGCTTTATAATCTCGCCCGTGATTGGGTAGCCATCACCGCTATCTCTATGCGAATCATCGCTCGACTCTCTATCGAATACAATGTGACCTAGCGAGTGAATCGAATATTCGCTTGGGGCAGCCTTGTAGCAAGCGGCATTTTCAATAGCATCTGAACCTGTAACTATGTATAAATCTTTGCCTGAAAAAAGCTCTCTCAGTCTCCGCATGTCATCCGAATTAGCGAGGTTAATCTGCATATCGTCTGGGAATAGATTTAAGCCCTCTTCACTGCTAATGGACATAGCGAGAATGTTCCTACGCAGTGCATGAGGCAACATCTTCTTGGTCCAAGAAAGCTCATCTAGTGCCAGATACACTTCAAATCCCATGTCCCTTATAGTCGTTGCAATCGCCTTGTGCCCAAGAGTGAACGGGTCAAATGCACCAGGGAAGAATGCGACTTTGTCATACTCCCTAAACTCAAATTTCCCAACTTCATCAACATATGTAGCGATAAATCTGTATATATAATTTAACACCGCCGCGTTGTTGTAGAATTCTAGTCCGATATCATCACCAATTAGCGGAATCACAGCAGCTAGTCTCTTGAAACAGTGAGATGCAACCCAGCCCTTTGAATCGAGAGTCATGACTTCGCTGCCAAATATTCTCATTCCAAGTACCCGTAATGCTTCCTGCGATAGCGCAATATTGTAATGACTGATAGCCTTGATAATCATGCCGAGTAGTCTACTCTTGTACTTCTCCGCATTCTTGCCAGGTTCAGGTAGCCTGTCGTAGTTCTCTAGGAGCACTGCCATAGTGCTTAGCGATGCAGCTGCCGACTTGCTATTCCCCGTATATAACATAGTTTCAAGCGCTTCGATTGTCTCACTCTGTTCGTTGTCAGGCTGATACATCATAAGGTGCCCTAGATAGCCAGGAATGTACTTAAGGAACTGATAGTCACTTAGTTCGAGACCGTTGAAGAGGTCGATACAGAGCTCGTTTATCTGATCGCTAGGCATACTGTTAGCAAGTTCTATCAAGCATTCGCCAGCATGCTTACGAACTACGATAGCCTCACTGACTTTGATCAGGTTTACAAAATGCGTTGCGATGTGCATAACATTGTAGCCCTGCTTTGCTACCGTGAACATGTAATCTATGTTAGCGAGTTTAGATATCCAGGATGTACTAGTCTTTAGATTGTCCAGAAATAGTGATGAAGGCACCGACTCAGTCACATCTCGTTTGTTGGATATTCCAAGAATGCTCAGGCGTCTCACATCTACATCTATGCCTGAGTCATGGAAGAATCGCTCAATCACAGCGAGTGCAAGGAGATCAGTATCCTGACTGTAGCTGTTAAGGATATCCTTTGTAAAGAACATTAGGCTTTCCAGGAACGATTCTGGCATTAGATCCTTATCGATATTGAGTGCAGTGCTGCATAGAACGATAATTGTCTGCTCATCGAGATCAGCTACGTGGTAATAGTCCTCGAGGACATCAAAATACTTGCTGCGGCACGAAGGTCTGCAGTTTTTAACGACTTCATTTACAAAATCAGGCGTCGCCTCGATGATACGCTTCCTATGAAAATCCGTATGCTTTCTAGATGGCATGAAAAGCTTCTCGAGGTAACTAGAAAACTGTGTGATATTAGTGGTATCAGAATCCCTTGTGGGTACTGATTTTGGTAGCTCTTTCTTGTATTCCTCGCGAAATCTTGCGACTATCTGGCCCATTATCTGAGCGGCTTGCTCTCTGAGGTCGCTCTCTCTGTTAAAAAGCATGTCGTACATGAAATCGAGGACTATTACCTTCTGATCCTCCGTCATGTAGGATTTGTACTCGCCGAGAATATTCAAATAAGTTCTGATATTGCTCCACTGAGACTCGCTCCTAGCGCGTTCAAGAAGACTGGAGAACTCAGCTGGACTATTGAATATCTTCATGAGGCGAATATTGTGCTCTATTGCTCTAAACTTGAGCTGTGAAGTAGCCTCAGGTCCACTTAAGAGGGCTAGATCTCTGACCTTTGGAGCGCACCTAAAGTGCGGGGTCTCGGCCCAATCCTCTGGGAGGTCAGTGGTTACACCGTTTTCGCGCATGAACTCCTCGAAGTCGAGAAGCTTGTTATACACCTTCTCATATCTGTGGTTCTTTGCTTCGTTTATATTATCAAATTTATTGAGGACTACATCGAATGCTTCTTCCAATGTAAAGAAGTTTATGGTCTCTTGATTATCCTCGTCCCTTATGCTTCTCACGCGGAAATCGGCGTATATGAGCAGTAGTGACTCTACGGATAGATTCTCTAGCTCGAGGTCCCAAGTCGAGTGATTTGCAGCGATGTGCATGATGGTCGGCAGCCCAAATCTAGTCAGGCAGTAGTCCGTGTAATAGTAGTGAAGGTAAGGAACACGGCGCTCTTCTTCCTTGCGGCAGCCGTATTTACCAATATCGTGCGATGCTGCAGCGGCAGATAAGAGCCCGAGATCGACGTTGATTCCAGCATCGCAAAGCTGTCTTGCTGTGTACATAGCAACGTAGTGAACTCCGCTTACATGACCGAGCGTGTTAAAAGGTGAGATATCGGAGCTAAGTCTCATGAACTCATAGACATAATTGATCCTAACGAGTTTATTAAATCTTAGATACTCATCAGTAAATCCCTTGCTCATTATCTCTTCATCGCTGAGAAGGTTGATATCATAGCAAGGATCGAATGGAAGAGTCTTCCTTTCATACTCGTACACGCCACGCATGAGCTGTAGCAAGATATTTCTCCCAGCTTTGAATTTATCTGGGTCTTGTGGTCCGTCCAAGTGAGGGAATATCAAGTTGAGGAGATATAGCCTCGTATGCTCGAGCCAACCTTCACGTGGAGCGACCTCAAGCTCTGGAGTATAGCGCGAACAGATGCTTAGAATTACTTTACTGTCGAACCGTCCGTGCTTACCCGAATGGTAATACAGCTCGTACACCATCTCGACGAAATCCTCGCGTTCTGTACGCATCGCCATTACATCGCTATCTAATCCAGCAGCTTCGATGAAGTCGGGGTTCAATAGAGCCCCTTTGATTGTGTTTATCATTAATGCCTTGTTGTCCATCTCTAATACCGTTTATCAATTTTCAATAACTCGCCTTGCAAAAGTTTCTATCTTAATTCTTAATTGCCGACATAAATCGGGACTTAAGTTAGAAGCTTGCGATTAGTTAGTTTTCTCGCCGAGCATCTTGGCCTTGCCTAGAATCGCCATCGCTGTATCGAATTTACTGAGCTTACCCAGTTCCGTCTCATCTTCTTTAGTTATAAGGGTAACTATATTGGTGTCCCCGCCGAAGCCAGCGCCTACTTCCTTTAGGCTGTTCGCACATATCATGTCGAGACCTTTGCGCTCGAGCTTGCTGCGGGAGTTTTCGAGCAAATTTTGAGTTTCCATCGAGAAACCACAGATAATCTGATCAGGTCTTCTAATCTTCTTGAGCTCAGCCAAGATATCAGAGGTTCTCTTGAGCTCTATGACCATATTGCCGTCCTGCTTCTTGATCTTCTCATCAGATGTATAAACTGGTGTATAGTCTGAAACTGCAGCAGCCTTGAATATGTAATCCGCCTTAGGCGCATGCTTTAGCACTTCCTCGCACATTTCGGCAGAAGTTGTAATCTCAATCGTGTTCAGATAAGGAATTGGCTCTAAACTAGTCTTGCCAGTGATGAGCGTAACCTGCGCTCCCCTATAAGCAGCAGCTTTAGCTAGCGCATATCCCATGCGCCCAGTCGAATGGTTGGTGATGTATCTAACTGGATCGATTGCTTCCTGAGTAGCGCCAGCGGTAACGAGCACCTTCTTGCTAGCGAGGTCTTTTGCGTATGCCAAGTCAAAGAGGATTTCTTGTAAAATAGACTCTGGCTCAGGCATCTTGCCAACACCCACATCTCCGCAGGCCAGTACTCCGCTTAATGGCTGCATGATTCTGATTCCAACCTTGAGAAGTCTCATGATATTACCCTGAGTGATAGGGTTAAGGAACATCTGCGTATTCATAGCAGGTACGACCAGCTTGGTGCAGTTCGCAGCGAGGAATGTCGTTGTGAGCATATCGTCAGCCATTCCGTACGATGTTTTAGCGATGAAATTCGCAGTTGCCGGAGCAACGACAAAGTAATCTGCCGCCTTCGCGATAGATATGTGCGCTACATCGAATTTAAAGTCCTTGTCAAATGTATCAGTCATACACTTGTTGCCCGTAAGTGTCTCAAAGACCAGCGGCGAGATGAATTCCGTCGCATTTTTAGTCATGATTACGTGCACATCCGCACGCTCCTTCTTGAGAGCGCTGACTAGAGATGCCGTCTTGTATGCGGCAATTCCGCCTGTGACACCGACAACAACACATTTATCTTTAAGCATGTGACTCCTCCTGTTATCTACATCTTGTGGTTAAATAATATAATATACTTTCATGTGTGATTTCTCAATCATAAACACAGCATTAATCGTATCAAAATGGCTAAAATTCAATACTTACTAGAGTTTTCCCTTGCACAAGATGCTATGCTTTGTTATAATAACAAGGCTATTGGGATAGCACGCGAGTGCACACGATAGACTTTTAAGAAAAGGAGAGCTAGCATGAAGGAAGGAATCCATCCTGATTATAAGGAATGTAAAGTTACTTGCGCATGTGGTAATACCTTTACTACACTTTCAACAACTGACACTATGAGAGTCGAAGTTTGCTCAGAGTGCCACCCATTCTTCACAGGTCAGCAGAAGTTTGCTAACCGTGGTGGACGTGTAGAGAAGTTCAAGAACAAATACAACCTTTAGGAAATTAATATTTAGAGGACGCTGTTTGCAGCGTCCTCATTTTGGAGCGTTTGGAACCACAGGCGGTGGTTTTCCTGACGCTTTTTTCATAGGTGACAAGCAAAGCCGCTCGGGATACTTCGGCGAGTGATAATCGCGGAGCATTTGCAAGGCTTGATAAATATATAAAATTAAGAATATATAACTTATAAGTAAAGGATGTAATTATGTTTGATAAGCTAGATTTTATACTTGAGAAATATGAGGAGCTATCGAAGAAGGTTTCTGACCCCGATGTTATCGCAAAACAGAAGGAATGGCAGAAGCTGATGAAGGAGATGAGCGACCTTGAGCCAATCGTCAAGGAGTACACTGCGTATAAGAAGGCAAAGGAAGAGCTTGAAGAAGCTAAGGGGATCCTCGATATGGAGGATGACGAGGAGCTGCGTGAGATGGCGCGTGAGGAGCTCAAGACTAACGAAGCAGCGATTGAGGAATACACAGAGAACCTTAAGATTCTGCTTCTTCCAAAGGATCCTAACGACGATAAAAACGTAATCCTAGAGATTAGAGCGGGTACGGGTGGAGATGAAGCAGCACTATTTGGAAGCGACCTGCTTCGTATGTATCTCAGATATGCTGAGAGAATGCGCTGGAAGACAGAGCTCATAGAGAGCAATGAGACTGAAATCGGAGGTGTAAAAGAAGTAGTAATGCTGGTCAAGGGGAAGGGCGCATACTCCAGACTCAAGTACGAGAGTGGTGTTCACAGAGTACAGAGGGTTCCAGAGACTGAGTCGGGCGGTAGAGTGCATACATCGGCGGCTTCAGTTGCGGTAATGCCAGAAGTCGACGACGTTGAGGTTAACCTAGATCCTAACGACGTACGTGTAGACGTATATAGGGCATCTGGAAACGGTGGACAGTGTGTAAATACTACGGACTCTGCAGTTAGACTTACGCATATGCCAACTGGTCTCGTAGTAACTTGTCAGGACGAGAAGTCGCAGATTAAGAATAAGGAAAAAGCTTTCAAGGTTCTTAAGTCGAGACTATTCGACCTCATGCAGCAGGAGCAGAACGATAAGATTGCAGCAGAAAGAAAGTCGCAGATTGGCTCCGGAGACAGATCAGAGAGAATTAGAACTTATAACTTCCCACAGAGCAGGATCACAGATCACAGAATCAATCTTACTCTGTACAAGCTTGACTCGTTCCTCGATGGGGACCTCGATGAAGTGATCGATGCACTGATTACCGAGGATCAAGCAGAGAAGATGAGAGATTTCTAAGACGAGAGAGGCATCTAATGAAGACGAGAATTATCCTTCCGGACACTGATGGAATCTCTGAAGCTGGAGCTATTCTGCGTGCAGGCGGACTTGTGGCCTTTCCGACTGAAACGGTATATGGACTCGGGGCAAATGCCCTAGATGCTACCGCTACAAGGCGCATATACGAGGCGAAGGGAAGACCAAGCGATAATCCGATGATCGTCCATGTGGCGAGCATAGATATGCTTAACAGTGTAGCTTGGGGAGTAAGCGATGAACAGAAGGCTCTCATGAGCAAGCTCTGGCCAGGGCCAATTACCTTCGTGCTTCGCAAGAATGCAGGAGTTCCCGAGGTTACAACAGGAGGGCTTGATACAGTTGCGGTCAGATGGCCGTCACGGCGCGAGGCTGCTGAGATTATTGTGGCAGCAGGCGTTCCGATTGCGGCACCGAGCGCTAACCTCTCTGGCAAACCGAGCCCGACGACATTCGAGGATGTTGCCGAGGATATGGACGGCAGAATTGATGCGATAGTTAAGGGCGAGAGGACCGCTATTGGTATAGAGTCAACAGTCCTAGATCTAACATCAGAAGTTCCGACGATACTTAGGCCAGGGTTTATAACTAAGAGCCAGATTGAAGAGGCTGTAGACGGTGAGGTTCAGTATGACCCATCTCTATTCAAAAAGCCTGGAGCAGATGACTTCCATCCGAAGTCACCTGGTATGAAGTACAAGCATTACGCACCGAAGGCTGCCGTACGAATAGTAGAAGGTAGCAAAGATGCGGTATGCGCAGCGATTGCTGAGCTAGAGGATGAGGCATTGTCGAACAACATGCGGACAGCAGTACTTGACTACATGGGGAATGGTGACAAGGCGGCGAATAACTTCTTTGCAGACCTTAGGCAGTGCGATAGAGACGGTGTGGATATAATTTACATAGCGGCGTACGACTGGGACGAAGTCGGATTTTCCGTCATGAACAGGATGGTCAAGTCGGCAGGGTATGACATCGTGAATGTTTAAAATATTTAGAATATTTACGAACACGGAGAATGTAAAAATTATATTATTTATATGACATATATCGCTGATGTACATGCTATAAACACAGCGGAGATATGCTAGGAGGGATTATATGAAGATTGCTATTGGCTGCGATCACGCAGGGTATCCGCTCAAGGTGGCAGTTAAGGACAAGCTGCTCAAGGAAGGGTTCGAAGTAGTTGATTTTGGAACTGATTCGGTAGAGTCTGTTGATTATCCAGGTTATGGAAAAGCTGTTGGAAAAGCAGTCGCTGATGGAGAGGCTGAGAAGGGAATCGTTATCTGTGGATCCGGCATAGGAATTTCTATCGCAGCGAATAAAGTCAAGGGCGTTAGATGTGCGCTCTGCACTTCCGTAGAGATGGCGGAGATGTCGAGAAGGCACAATGACGCAAATGTGCTTGCGATGGGTGCGAGGATGATAGAGCAGGATTTGGCATTTGAAATTGTCGATAAGTGGCTAGCGACAGATTTTGAAGGCGGAAAGCACCTTCGTCGCATAAACATGCTTGATGAATAACGTATTTTGTATATACTTAATAATAGGTGATTGAAATAGTCAGGAGGATTATAATGGCTAATAGAGAAGGCAAGGTATATGTGTTTGATCATCCGCTGATTCAGCACAAGACGTCTCTCATGAGAGATGTAAACACTAGTGTAAAGGAGTTCCGCGAGCTCGCTACTGAGGTGGCGATGCTGATGGGATTCGAAGCGACAAGGGATTTACCGCTCGAAGAAGTTGATATCGAAACACCTATGTGCAAGACTACAGTTAAGATGCTTGAGGGAGAAGACATTGCAATCGTTCCTATATTAAGAGCTGGTCTTGGCTTTGTGGACGGAATGCTTGCGCTCGTTCCAAATGCAAAGGTAGGGCACGTTGGTTTATACCGTGACCCAGATACACATCTTCCTGTTGAATATTATTGTAAGCTACCTAAGGACATCGAGAAGAGAAAGATTTTCGCTGTTGACCCAATGCTTGCAACTGGTGGAAGTGCTATCGCAGCAATCGATTCTATCAAGAGCAGAGGTGGACATGATATCGCATTCCTATGCTTGATAGCCGCACCAGAAGGAATAGATGCTCTACACAGGGCTCATCCTGATATTGACATCTACATTGCGGCAAAGGACGAGAGACTCAACGAAAACGCTTACATTCTTCCAGGACTTGGAGATGCAGGCGACAGACTTTACGGTACAAAGTAATCTCGGCAAGCTAATGATATTAAGCCTGCGGCGAGAGCTGCAGGTTATTTTTATAGGAGGGACACGATGATACAGATTCCAGATAATGTGAGCAAGTACACTAACGTATATGATGTGCTTGAAGAAAGAGGCCTGATTGAACAGTGCACAGATCCAAAGGCTATGCGAGATCTACTCGGAAGCGAGAAAATTAAGTTCTACGTAGGATTTGACCCAACTGCAGACTGTCTGCATGTTGGACACTTGATTCAGATTATTATATTTGCGTATATGCTCAAATATGGTCATACACCAGTGGCTCTCGTCGGCGGCGGAACTGTGATGATTGGAGATCCTTCTGGTAGAACTGACCTGCGCCGCATGATGGATATTGAAGAAATCGATGCAAACGGCAAGAAGTTCAAAGACCTATTTGACCGTTTCCTACCGTTCGATGACGAGTGGGAATACACTGGCAACGGTGGCGTCATGAAGCCAGGACACCAGAACAGAGAACCTAAGCCGGGACTTGCGGTAAGTACAAATAACGCTCTATGGCTAAGAAACCTCAACTACATCGAGTTCGCTCGTGAGATTGGCTCGGTATTTAACGTAAACGACATGCTTAGAGCCGAGTGCTATAAGAGAAGACTTAAGGAAGGTCTTACTTTTCTAGAGTTCAACTACATGCTAATGCAGGGATATGATTTCTACGTAATGGCGAGAGACTTTGGTCTCAAGGCTCAGTTCGGCGGCAACGACCAATGGTCCAATATCATCGCTGGTGTCAATATCGCTAAGAAGAAGTCAGACCTAGATGTGTATGGTATGACTTTCTCGCTTCTCACCAAGAGCGATGGAGAGAAGATGGGTAAGACTGCAGGTGGTGCGCTCTGGCTAAATGAAGAAAGGGTTTCAGTGTTCGACTTCTTCCAGTACTGGAGAAATGTCGCAGATGCGGATGTTAACAAGTGCCTCCGTATGCTCACATTCCTGCCAATGGATGAGGTAAATAGATTATCTTCCCTCGAGGGCGCAGAGATTAATCAGGCAAAAGAGATTCTCGCTTACGAAGTCACTAAGCTAGTACACGGCGAAGAGAAAGCGAAGAAAGCACTTGAAGATGCTCGTGCGGTATTTGCAAGTGGAGGCACTAATGTAGCGACTATGCCATCCGTTGAACTAGACAAGGCTTCCTTTGAAGGCGAAGGCTTCGGTCTAGCTAGCCTACTAAAGGAACTTGGACTAGCACAGTCTAACGGTGACGCATTTAGAACGATAGAGCAGGGTGGTGCTAGAATTAACGGTGAGCAGGTTACCGACAGAAAGAGAAGAGTAACTCTCGCAGACTTCGAAGATGGAAAACTTACAATTCAAAAGGGTAAGAAGAAATTCGTTGCAGTAACATTGAAATAGCAAGTTAATTGTGATTAGCTTACACTGTGGTGATTTAAGCAAATAAACATAAGCGCGCAGCGATGCGCGCTTTGTCTATTGGATGAATACATATCTGTATATGTATAAAATGATACTATTTATATATTTAGGAGGTGCAATATGGTTAAAGAAGTTAATTTTGAAGATGTAAGGCGTGACGTAATCCATGCTTTCACAAACGGATGTATGTGCTCAGAGTCCGTAATTACGATTGCAAACAAGCATTGGGATCTCGGGATGGGAGATGATATAATGGCCATCGCAACAGGATTCCCATTCGGTTTTGGTGACGGTGGAAATGTATGCGGGGCTGTAGCGGCGGCGACGATGTCGCTCGGAAAAGTATTTGGCAGAGTAATCCCTGGAGATCCAAGCTATGAGAAATGCACTTCTCTCGTAAGAGAACTCAATAACGATGTCATAGCAAAGTTTGGTAGTGCGTTATGTCCAGATTTGCTGGAGGGCTATGAATTTGCAACACCGGTTCGCAAGGAACACTGTACCGAAATAGTGGTAACAGTGCTTGAGTCATTCGCTCGCATCATGGAGCGTGAATGCGGGGTTCATGTCTGTTGGTAAATATGATATATTGGGAAGACTAAGTGTTATTGAATCATATATGAATTTGAGTTTGCGAACATACGACTTTGAAACAGCGAATAATTTGTGCAGAAAGAGGCGATTTATGGCTAAGAAACAATCGAAATACGAGAGACCAGGTGGCGCTAAAAAGGGCAGAATTGCAGTAGTTATATTCATCATCGTAGCGGCAATTACGGATGCTATTATGATTCGCGCATACTTCACAGGTGGCAAGAGCGCTATGGTTGGTGCCATGATTATTCTGATGACAGCGATGTATGTTTTTATCGCTTACAGCCTAATCAAGCTCGTTAAAATGATGGAAGAGCAGATGGTGAAGGATGCTGAGGCAGAGAAGGAAGCTGAAGAGAAAGCGAAGCATCTCGGAAAAGGTGCTGCGTACAAGACTCTCAAGAAGAAGTCCAAGAACTAAAGGGAATCTGTCATTGGGTAAATAGAGAGTGCTAATATTGGACGTACTTAGCGCTTTGAACACGTTAAATTTATCAATAACGATGAAATAAAATGCAGCACAAGTAAGAGATTATAGGATGCTACAATATAAAATTGCGGGCAATTTTATAGATAAATATTATCGATTATAAATATTTGATAATAAGCGACATGAATTAAACAGCTACATAAAAAAGCGAGGACATGAGGCCTCGCTTTCTTTGTATGGATATTCTATGTATGGATTGTGTAATAACAGCGAAGATATTGAAATCTCCCTTGCTGTACCCTTATAATAAACTTGAAAGCAAAACATGTAAAATTAATTAAAATGAGTTAATTGATAAAAATAAATAATTGCGGTCCTTGCTGGAGGTATTATGGAAAATCGTAACGTAGCGACCTTTATAAAGGTTGTGGAGATGAATAATTTTACTAGGGCAGCAGAGAGTCTAGGCTACTCTCAAGCAGCCGTAACTGCCCAGATTAAACAGCTCGAGCATGAACTTGGAGCACCTTTATTTGACAGAATCGGCAAGAGGATAAACCTCACTAGGGCGGGAGAAACATTCCTACCATATGCTTTTCGTCTGCTTAAGGCGGAAGATGAAGCGGTAGCAAGCATCAGAGAGCAGGAAGGTCTCAGCGGAACGCTTACAATCGGAACATCTTCAAGCCTATCTATCGGGGCTCTTCCACATATTGCGATTGACTTCATCAAGGAGTATCCTGATGTAAATGTCGTTATTAAGGTATCTGACTTTACGCAGGATCTGAGAGAGAAGCTCATCGCAGGAACTATGGACCTCGTGTTCACTATGGCGGAGAACTCCAATCCGCAGAATTTTCAGCGCATGCTTGAGAAGGATGTACCGATGGTGTTCGTAGCTCACCCAAATCATCCTCTAGCAGGCAAGAAGGTGTCGCTACGCAAAATCCTTGCTGAACAGCTAATAGTTGCGGATAGAGAAGTGGGATACACATTCTACCTTAACAAGTTTGCAAATGATATCGATATGAAGCTCGAACCTGCACTTGAGGTCGGTTCAGTAGCAGCAATCGTCAATATCCTAGAGGGCGGATATGGTGTATCATACCTCCCTTGGTTCGTCGTTGAGAAGCCGGTGGCAGATGGCAAGCTGGCGACAATCGATGTTACATGTCCTGATCCAGAGCTCAAGAGTACTATCATATGTCATAAGAGTAAGTGGATTGATCCTGTGATTAAGAAATTTATAGAGTTTATAAATGAAAGAATATAGGAAGGTTGTATTCAAAACATCACAAAGTCTATTAGACTTGATTTTATATTCTCTGAACAACGAATGCCAGCTGCTATGTATTTTATTAATACATAGCACTATATATATATGTATATGGTAGAATTTCCGTGTACATTATAGATAATTAACAATTAAGAGAGGACATTAATGTTGATGAATAAGGCAGTTAAAAAAAATATTAGCTTAATATTGAATCTTATGATCATATTATTACTGCTCTCAAATACATCAATTGTATTTGCAGATGAAGATTTAAGCTCACTCCATCCTGTGCATTATTTTATGTATGGTGAGGACTTGCAGGGTCCTTTAGTTGATAAAAGTGCAGAAATCAAAAATGATAATTATTGGGTTGACTTAAAATATTCAAAAGTAGAAAACATTCCGGTAGCTGCAGGAGAACCTATAACATATTTTAAAACTCTTGTTCCTAAATATGTGTTGGAACCTAAAGATACTGCTGTTAATCAGCATGCAAAGGTTAGCACGATAATCAATTTTTGCTGTGCTCCTGAGTTTCTAAATACTGGCATTGTTCCAAAGTGGAGTGGATTGAACATTTTCCTTCACCCTTTGAAACCACAAAATAATCCGTACTTTCAGCAATTCTCCACGATTCCTGAAGAGAGAACAAATCCGCATAAGTTTAAACAAAGTGATATTTTAACTGCTGAAGAAACTAGTAAGCCATTAGAGAAATTACAAGTTTTAGCCGATATAAAGGCTAAGGGAAGCACCGATTCAAAGAAAGTGGACGAATATAAGAAAGGTGATCCAATAGACCTTGAGTTTTCTATGAATGCTTCATGGTTCAAGCGTTATATGAATGGGTTTGCTTTGTTCTTAACTCAAACTGGCGGCATGTCGGATGAGGGAATTCAGAAAATTTACAATCAGTATGCAATGTCAGATGCACAAATCGTTTTTTCATTAGATATCCCAGACGGGGTAACTGTTAGTAACAATCCAACAGCTACAATTAGGGGATTAGATGGGTTTACAGCAAATGTTTCGAAGGAAGGAAATACTTTGCTTGTAAAATTACGTAAAAATGAAAAAGCTAAAGTTTGTAAATGGAAAGACTTGATTAAAAAAATTAATTCCATAGATACAAGTAACATTAATGTTAGTATTTCAGGATTAAAAGTTTCTAATGACTCAAATCCAGATTCTCAGGTGACTATAAGAGGTACAGTTTCCGGATTCTATGATTTTGCTACTTCGCATACTGAAAAATTTTATCTTCCATCTCCCGAACATAACAATCATGAGGAGTTAGGCTCGGGACATGAGAATTGTGCGACCAGAAATTACTGGTCATTTGCAGCAATTCAAGATCCAAGTGGATTGGATAAAGCGGCAGACTCAAATAAGCCAAACCAAATATCATATACTTTCAAGGTAAATAAACCGGCTGATAACACCGTAACTTTCAAGGACGGAAATGCTACACACGCTACTGTAAAGGTGGAAAACGGCAAATCAATTGATAACGATGCTTTAGCTAATCAATCGATGCCAAGTGAGCCAACAAAGAGTGGTTATATTTTTAAGGAGTGGAATACTCAAAATGATGGAAAAGGAACTAAATTTACGGGTTCAACCATTGTTAACGAGGATATGGTAGTATATGCTATTTACAGCAAGAACCCGACTCCAAACAAACCCGGTAAACTACCAAATAATAGCAAGTTACCAAAGACGGGTGATAATATAAATATGCCGTTGTATGTTGCGGTATTAGTTATATCAGGAGTATTATTGTTTGCAGTATATTTCAAAAGAAGAAAAGACAATTAGTGTATTAATGTAAAATATCAGGAGCTGTCGCATGAGCGACAGCTCCTTTTTAACTTGATACTGAGATTTTGTTGGCCTCAATAAACCGGAATTTAACTTAACAATTCTTGTCTGAGACTTTCGCAAATTTCTGCCATCTCCAGCATATCCTCCTGCGGAACAAGTTCAGAAAGGTCATACTCAAGCGGATTTTTCGAAAAGTCGGAAAGGGCCTTGTTCAAAAGCTCGTAGTCTTGAGGTGTAGCAACTATCATTACCCTACGAGAATCCGTATCAAATGGCTCTAAGTCGTGCAGATCAACACTGCCATTTACCTTGCATTCTAATAATATTGCGGCAAGGTCAGTTATTATATCAATAGCGAAATGAAAATCAAGATAGATCCCCATTGAATTAGTAAATCCCAAAGGGGAAACAGTTCTTCTGAAGTTTTCACCTTGTTTATTAACTCCTAAAGATTGCAGTATATTGGAAAACTCTATCTCGTCGCTACTTTGATCTTCTAAAAAAGCAATAAGGTTAAGACTATCGTCACTGTCTCCAATGTAATTATTCCAATATTTGTTTTCAATATACATTCAGGCATCCTCCGCAAATGTCAATTTGTCGATTAATCATTGTAATTATATCATCATGCAATATTTTGTCATACATCAAGTTGATAGTAATTAGATATTATTGCTCAAAATCTAAGAGGGCTACTCCCATAGGAATAGCCCTTTAGTTATATGTTCGCTCACATTGTCTTAAAAGACTTTTACTTCTCGATTTTTCCTGCCAGAATTGCCGCTCCATACGCGCCAGCATATCTACCGTCAGGAAGAGGCGTAACTGTTCTACTTAACTTCTTAGAGAGAAGCTCTGCAAAATATTCATTTCCGCTTAATCCGCCAGTTATCACGCATTTATCTGCGATAGCTTTCTTCTGACACAGTGTCACGACCTTAGTCGCAACGCTGTCGATTACACCAGCTGCAATCTCTTCCTTAGGGCGACCTTCACCCATGTAGTTGATAACCTCAGATTCTGCAAAAACAGTGCATATCGAGCTAATCGGTATCGGATTTCCACGTTTAGCCTCATCGAATAGCTCTTCGATTGTAAGCCCAAGGCGATTTGCCATAACTTCGATGAACTTGCCGGTTCCAGCGGCACACTTATCATTCATGAGGAAGTCAACGGCCCTGCCGTCTTGAACCAAGATATACTTGGTATCCTGCCCACCGACATCGATAATAGAGCAGTCTTCCTGTCCAGCCATCTCATAGCCACCGCGTCCGTGACATGTAATCTCAGTAATCACCTTGTCGGCATAGTCTACGGAAATTCTGCCATAGCCAGTTGCAACAATCTTGGCACTTTCTAAATCCGCACCGAGCCCTTCAAGGTTTTCCTTGATTATGCCAGCGGTAATTTTGCTGTTCCAGCCAGTCGGCAGCACCTCGAAGCGAGGTTTGTCATCTCCGCCGATCACACAGACCTTCGAAGCGGTCGATCCAATATCAATTCCTATTCTAGTCATTTAAAAATCCTTTGTATGTTGCTTAATCACACCTAACTTGGAGCATGCCAAATTTATCAAGCTTTATCTAACATATCAAGTATATCAAACTACAGCTAGTCGTACGTAACTATAGACGTGCTTAGCCAAACCAAGCTACATCTAGCCGTATCTATGCCTACCGCTATTGAACTCGTTGTCGAGTCCGTTAATGGATAAGTATCGGAGTTGCTGTTCTTCAGCGAGCTCCTTTATAAAAGACACATCATCTTCCTTGACCAGTAGCGACACACCGCAGCAAACGCTCAACTCGCGCGGAGTCGGACTAATTTGGGCGTAACGAGAAGTAGCTTTTATAGCACGATACATTTCCATGGCATCCGTGTGATTGTCGAACAAAACATAATAGTGGAGCATTTTAGCCTAGCACCTCTATAAATGCCTCGATACGTGTCTTGAGCTGCTGTGCATCACTATCAGTGTAGTCTGTCTCGATTCCGAGCACTGGAATTCCAGCTTCCTTGAGCTTATCCTCAAGCAGATAACCCTCGATGTCGTATGTCTGGCAGAACTTTAGGTTAACGTCGATTACAGCATCTACGTCGTACTCCTTAGCAAGTCTGATTATATCATCGAAACGGCCTGAGTTAGGATTGAAACAAGCGCAGTTAATCTTCATGTAACGGTCAGCGATATTTGAGACCATCTCATCTAGAGTCTCGCCTGATTCATCCACGTAGTTTTCAAAGTAACGAGTTCCAGTACATGTCTCTTCACAGACTACTGCTGCACCGGAAGTCTCAATTAGATTATGCATCTTCCAGTTTGGAATAGCCATAGGTGTTCCAGAAATCATGATACGCTTAGTTCCTGCAGGGAATACCGAAATGCCATCAGAGACTCTCTTCTCGAGCTCGTCGCAGAGCTTATTAACCATAGTTGTAAATCTCTCAGGGTCATCGTAGTAAGCAATCTGGGAGATGAGGAGTGTATCAGTTCCGCTGATAGGAATGTTTTTGTTCTTGCGTAGGTCGTACAGCCTCTTGAGAGCCGCACGCTTAGCGTTAATCTTCTTGATGTTTTCAGCTAGCTTCTCAGAAGTAATCTTGTTGCCCGTCTCCTTCTCAACCATCTCTAATAGGTCATGACACTCTTCAGCCCACTTCTCGATATCCTTAGGTCTCTTCATTTGAGGGAGATCCATGATATGCATTGGAACGTCGGTACCGAGGATTTCATAAGCTTTCTTCTTACCGTCGCAAGTATTCTCTCCGATGTATATATCAGCGAGCCTGTAGAAAGGACATGTTTTATCAAATCTAGCTCCGAGCATTGCCTTTATAAGTGGGCATGTGTTGGCTGGTAAATATCTCTCTCCGCCTGGTACCCAGAACTGAGAGCCTGCGCAAAGCCCCGTTGCTATACCGTTACCTGCAAAGATAATTTCGTCAGGAACGTATGTGCAAAATGTTCCAAATACCTTACCACCATTCTTTCTAAACTCAACGAGCTCAGCTGGGCGAAGACCGTGAACATCAGCTAGAACCATGTCAAAATAATCCATTGCCTCAGGTCTATTTTCCTGAGATAGGAATACGTCACCAATTGCTCCTGGAAGAACGCTACATAGTAGGTCATGGTTATCCACATCCATGCCGAGATCTTCCCACATCTTACGATAATCTGCCATTTTCATAACCTCCATAATAATAAGTCAAATATACTGATAAAATTATATCAACTAATGTAGTAATGCACCTATTGAATAAAGCTATAGATTTTATGCAATCTATAGACTGTACTGATAATCATTTGAAGCTTTATGAATATAGTATTAGTGCAAGTGACAGTTAGCATATGTTGTGGGAGTGCTGTCAAAATAAGCGATTATGAGAAAAATAAACTATTTTAGGAAAGATGTTGACAACGGAAATCGATGTGATACAATTGAATTGTTCAAAAGACATTCAATGTAACTAATTTATATATGAGATATTCATAGGAGGATATGAAATGGCACAGATTTATGATTTTAAGCTAGCTAAACCAGATGGAAGTGAGCTGAACCTCGCTGATAACAAGGGCAAAGTAATGCTCATCGTTAACACTGCAACTGGATGTGGATTTACACCTCAGTATGAGCCACTAGAAGAGCTTTACAAGGAGCTACACGAGTCTGGATTAGAGATTATCGATATTCCTTGCAACCAGTTCGGTGGACAGGCACCTGGATCAGATGATGAGATTCACGAGTTTTGCACACTCAACTACAACACTACATTCCCACAGCTTAAGAAGTCGGATGTAAACGGTGAGAATGAGCTTCCGCTTTACACATTCCTAAAGAGCCAGAAGGGCTTTGAGGGCTTCGGAGACTTCCCCGACAGAGAGAAGTTTGAGGAGTTCGTTGCAATGGGCGATCCTGATTTCAGAAATAACGCTAACATAAAGTGGAACTTCACTAAGTTCGTTGTAGATAGAGAAGGGAATGTAGTTGCTAGATTCGAGCCAACAGCTGATATGAGTGAGGTTGTTGCTTGCGTAAAGAGCCTTATCTAATCTATAGAGAGTATTTTTAAAAAATAGCATAAGCACGCAAATGGACCAAGCAATGGGTTGAGATTAAAGGTATATGTGTGTATGTATAGAGCTAAAACTGGTGTCCGCCGAGTAAATTCGGTGGGCGCTTTTTGTTTTAGAAATTATTGTGCGGTTAGATAGTTATCTAGACTGGATAATGATTAAATGATTATTATTCGGGTGAAAAATGCGTGATTGATTGAACGTTCGTTTAAAAAATGTATAATTATCTTATCGGAGGGATATCATGAAATGCGAGATTATGACGAATTAAATGAGAGGACTGTAAGATAATGAAAGTTATATTTATATGTTTATTGTGCTGTTCTAGCGGTTTATTACAATATTATGGAAACGATTAAGAAAAATGGAATTAGCCTAAAATTTAATTACCTCATACATATTGGCATAGCAATACTTCTTGCGTCTTCATTTAATGTATGGCTTGTAATTAGTGGATCAAATATCGGTTTTGTTAAATACATTATAACTGCAGCTCTTTCATGCCTTGTTGCAGAAATATTTGTTAGAGTATTATCTCCTGTCAAATACATCGTGAATAGCCTGATATGGAAATCAAAAGAGAGCAAGCAGTCAGTATATGCCTTCTGGATATTCGTATATCTCAAGGGTCGCATCAACCATTCATTGCAGTTATATATGATAAATGAACTCTTTATTCCAGATAAATACCTCCGATGCTCAATGAAGAATCTGAGCTATGAAGAAATAAGATTAGAATTACGAAGAGTGGAGATACTGACGGAAATCGTTATGTTCATTCTGTACAGCTGTGTTTCATTTGCAATTTATAGGACTAGTAACATGCCGTTCTACTTGATTCCTCTTGCTGGAATGGCTATAGATATAGCAAATTCGAATATTGAAATGGAAATATTTAGAGGTAAATTCACGAAGCTTCGCGACTCAAAATATTTTGAATATTATGTAATTAGAGAGCGATTACTCGCGGACTCTAATGATGAAGAAGCGATTAAAAGATTTGTAGAGCTCGAAGCTGAGAACTTTGAAGACAGAGAAAGAATTCACGAGAGGATATCAATCTGGAGCAGGATAGTCGTAGGAAAAGCTCTGAACAGAGAAACTCTTACAGAAGAGATGAAGTTCTTGCTAGAGAGAAAATATCTCGAAGTTATCTGGGAGTTATTTGTAACACATGAGACATTAAATTTGCTGAATCTATATATTACATATGCCGTAATAATTGGTGAATTGAACACAGAAAAGGTTGCATTAAATATCCTAAATAGATGGAAAACTCAGGATATAGGGTCTAGGTTAAAGGCTAAATTTGAATATTCTGAACAGGCCTTTGATGGAGATAAAGCAAAGTTAGAGAACCTAAGGCTGCGAGCTGGCGAGTTCTATGAGGAGTTTGCCGAATGCAGAAATGATGTTGATGAAGTTAAGATGGCTTATCTCAAATTAATAGAATTGGAAAGTTAATATTACAGTTAAAAGATAAATGAATAAAATGATAAAACTCGTTTGCCGCCTAGTGCAGCAAACGAGTTTTACGTTTAGAAATTGTGATAATTGTAATTCGCCTGAACAGCCGATACTATCTTGCCGCTTCTGCAATCGCTTCCACGAATGTTGGGTGTGGATGGATTGTTGAAGCTACATCTTCGAGTGTCAGCTTGTTTGAAATAGCTAGCGCCAATTCGCCTACAAGATCGGTAGCGCGGCCGCACATGAGTTGTGCGCCGAGCAGTATATGGCTATCTGCGTCGGCAATCAGCTTGATGGTGCCGCGGCCGAGGTCCTCAAGGACTGTCTTGCCATTTGCTCCCATAGCGTACTTCTTAGTGATGATTTCGATGTTCTGCTCCTTGGCCTCGTCCGCGGAAATGCCGACAGACGCAATCTCAGGCACCGAGTAGATGCAGGTTGGAACGGTTTCCATGCGGATTGGTGGTTCCTGACCGTTCATATGAGCAACTGCATTTCTACCCTCGGCAGTTGCTGTATGAGCTAGCTCGATGCCGCCGATTGCGTCACCGATGCCATAGATGCTCGGACTCGCCGACTGGTAGTGCTCATTAACGGCGAGACGGCCGCGCTCTACTGCAAGATGCTGGAGCTGCTCAGATAGCAGACTAGGAACATCGGATCTTCTGCCAACAGCCATGAGAACAGCATCTGCAGGGATTGATTTCTCCTCCTCTTTTTCGGTATATACAACCGCAAGTCTTCCGTTCGCCTGCTCAATTCTTACAACAGGGCACTTAGTTAGAACATCGATGCCGTCCTTCTGCAGACTCATCTTCAGACTGCGGGCCAATTCCTTATCAACAGTAGGGATGAGACGGTCTAGAGCCTCAACAACAGTTACATGTGAGCCAAAACCATTATATACAGTAGCAAATTCAACACCGATAACGCCGCCGCCGATGATTACGAAATCATCGAAGGGCGTACCGCCCTGCTCGAGGAGCTCGGTCGAGTCCATAACGCCATCGAGCTCGGCGCCCGGAATAGGCGGAATAAACGGATTGCCACCAGCTGCAATCAGGATAAACTTACCAGTTACCTCATGTGATTTGCCATCACTGTCTGTATAAGATACAGTGTGCTCATCTTTGACTAGCGCGAGACCATGTAGTAGGTCAATCTTAGCCTTTGCAAGGCCGGTTTCAATGCCCTCGCGTAGGGTATCAAGCACCTCGTCCTTACGAGCTCTAACAGCGTCGAGGTCAACCTTAACATCAGCAGCATTAACACCGATTTTAGAACCCTCTCTCGCTTCCTTAGCGAGTTCGGACGAGCGCATGATAGTTTTTGTAGGCACGCAGCCTCTGTTGAGGCAGGTACCACCAACTCTATCCTTCTCGATTACAGCAACCTTCATGCCGTACTTAACAGCGTCAAAAGCAGCCTCATAGCCACCAGGGCCAGCACCAATAACAACTAGATCATAATTAAATTCAGCCATATCTTCCTCTTTTCATAACGATAGTGCAGATGCACCAAGATATACCTACATAATACCTTCAGCAATCAGATTAATGATGTCACAGCAAATCTGGTATTCATTGCTGTTAGGTGCATATGGCAGAGCACTTTCAACAAGTGTAGCCATTGCAGACTTGCTGTATTTGCAACCAATTAGTTTTTCCTTTAGCACCTCAAATACTTCGGTCTCGAGCGAATCAGAGAATATTCCAGAGTCCTTAATCACACCTCCTTCAACCTGAAGTTCAATATCAATACCGCCCCAATCAAGTCTCTCGGAGATTGAAGTTGTGAATGGTATCTTGCGTCCGAAGCGCCACTCCTCAGATGAGTACTTGTCAATTAGAGCCTTAAGCTCTGGATCGGAATCAGCTGTAGGGATGTCAAAGCGCTCAACCTCTCCGCCATAAACCTTTGCAAATGCGTCATAGAGAGCTTTTTTGAGCTCTTCAAGTGTTACGTCAGGTTTGTGATTGATGAGGTTGGTGATTCTGGAACGAACGGACTTTACGCCTTTTGACTTTAGTTTAGAAGCGGAAACGTTGAGATACTCTCCAAGTGGAGTTGGGTCAACGTTGAACATAATAGTTCCATGGTGATAGCAGTAGCCGTTGCTCTGGTAATATGCGTGTCCTGAGAACTTCATGCCATCGATAGTGAGGTCATTTCTTCCAGTCTTTTCAGCATTTATACCTAGTAAACGAACCGCTTCAAGAATGACCTCTGTCTGCTTAGGGATATCATATTCACCCTCCCTTGCAATGAATGTAAAATTGAGGTTTCCAAGGTCATGATATACAGCTCCACCGCCAGAGATTCTTCTAGCTAGCTTGCAGTCTCCTTCTCTCATGGACTCAACTCTGCATTCACGCCAAGGGTTCTGGTTCTTTCCGATAACTACAGTGTTAGCGTTTTGCCATAGGTACATAGTAACTTCGCCTTCAGCTGCGCGAAAAGTCATATATTCCTCGGTAGCGAGGTTGATAAACGGATTGGTACAATCAGTTTCAGTATATCTTAATCTCATTTAATTTATAGCTCCTTGCTATTAGATTTAAGTTAAATCAAGCCTAGATAGACAGTCGCGTCAGGCGCAAGCTAGAATCTACCCAGGCTTAAGTTTTTATGTAGCCAGAAGACGATCAATCGTTAATCAAAATCAGTGTTTGAATTGTGAGAAGTATCTTCTAGCGAGGTTTTTATGAAAATTCGTATTTTAGAACTGGTTCTCTCGCAGCCTTAACTTCGTCCAATCTGCGCATTGGAGTAGTAACAGGTGAAGCAGAAACAGAAGCAGGTGAATTTATAATCGAGTCATAAATCTTTCTAAATGCAGCGATTGCATCATCGAGAGTCTCACGTGATTCAGTTTCAGTAGGCTCAACCATGAGAGCCTCACTTACGATGAGTGGGAAGTACATCGTAGGTGGGTGAATTCCGAAGTCGAGGAGTGCCTTAGCAACGTCTAGTGCGGAGACATTGTTCTCCTTATGGAATTTCTCGAGGCTCATTACGAACTCGTGCATGCAAGTGCAGTCGTAAGCCATGGGATATAGATCCTTTAACTTCTCCATCATATAGTTAGCGTTTAGAACAGCGTTGTGAGCAAGTTCAGGAACGCCGTCTCCACCGATGTACGTTAGGTATACTAGAGCTCTCAAGCTAACTAGGAAGTTGCCGTAGAATCCAGTAACGTTGCCGATGCTTTTCTCTGCACGAACGTACTTGCCATCCTTAACAGTTAATCCAGGTAGGTACTTTCCAAGGAAATCTTTGCATCCGCAAGGACCGCTTCCTGGACCGCCTCCACCGTGAGGTGTCGAGAATGTCTTATGCAGATTGAGGTGGATTACATCGAATCCAATGTCTCCAGGCCTTACTAGTCCGATTACAGCATTTAGATTAGCTCCATCGTAGTAGCAGAGACCACCAGCCTCATGAACAAGCTCTGTAATCTCGAAGATATTTTTATCAAAGATACCAACCGTGTTAGGGTTTGTGAGCATGAGACCAGCTGTATTCTCGTTAATCTTAGACTTGAAGTCATCCATATCGATGCTCCCGTGCTCATTAGACTTAACAACTACAACCTTGAATCCTGCCATTGCAGCACTTGCAGGATTAGTTCCGTGAGCAGCGTCTGGGATTAGAATCTCGTTCTTATGTCCAAGACCCTTGTCGCGTAGATAAGCCTTGATGAGAAGCAGTCCTGTGAACTCTCCCTGCGAGCCAGCGGCTGGCTGGAATGTTACGTGATCCATACCAGTGATTTCACATAGATATGACTCTAGTGTGTCTATTGCCTCTGTGCAGCCCTCTACTGTTTCAGCTGGCTGAAGAGGGTGGATATTAGTAAATCCTCTAAGCGATGCAACTGCATCGTCAATCTTAGGGTTATGCTTCATAGTGCAAGAACCTAGCGGATAGAATCCGTCATTAACACCGTGAGCCTCCTTTGCAAGAGCAGTGTAGTGACGACCCAATTCATTCTCAGGAACCTCTGGAAGATTAGGGGCACTAGCTCTCATTGGAACCTCAGGTAGCGTTACAGGAACGTCGCAAGCAGGGAATAAATCCTGACCTCTGCCAGGAATGCTTCTTTCAAATATAAGTTTCATTACTTGCTCACCCCCTTAACGATCTCTATTACTTCATCCATCTGTTCCTTAGTGTTAAGCTCTGTAGCGCACCAGAGAATCTCTGTGTCACTTAGCTTAAGTCCACCGAGGATACCCTTGTCGGCAAGTGCCTTAAGAATGGCATCCACATTTTTGCAAACTGTTACGAACTCATGGAAGAATGGCTTGTCAAACTTTAGCGAAAGTCCTGCGCCTACAAGGCCTTCAGCCAGATAGTGTGCCTTTGATGAGCAAAGTGTTGCAACCTGCTTGATTCCAGCAGGACCAACAGCTGTCATATATACACCAGCCTTTAGAGCGCAGAGAGCTTGGTTGGAGCACACGTTGCTGCTAGCCTTCTCTCTACGAATGTGCTGTTCTCTAGCCTGTAGAGTCAGTACGAACCCGCGTTCTCCACGCGAGTCAACTGTTTCACCGACTAGCCGTCCTACGATTTTGCGAGTGTTCTTAGTAGTTGTTGCTAGAATGCCTAGATAAGGACCACCGTATGCGAGGCCTAATCCTAGAGGTTGACCTTCTCCGCAAACGATGTCTGCGCCAATCTCACCAGGAGTCTTCAGAACTCCGAGTGCGATTGGATTAACGCTCATGATGAGTTGTGCACCAGCTCCATGAACTATCTCAGCAATTTCGTCAGCATCTTCGACAATACCATAGTAGTTAGGATACTGCATCAAGAAGCAAGCTGCTGACTTGTCCTTTGCGAGAGCAGCCTTAAGTGCTTCTACATCAGTAACGCCACCGCACTCGCATGCTGGAACAACCTTTACCTCAGTGTCCCTTCCAAAAGAGTATGTCCTTATTACTTCAAGAACTCTAGCATCTACAGTCTCCGATACGTAAATTGTGCTACGCTTACGATCCTTTGTCATAGCGCATGCTTCTGCAGCTGCCGAAGCACCATCATAAAGCGAAGCGTTCGACACATCCATGCCAGTAAGTTCGCATATCATAGTCTGATATTCGAAAATTGACTGAAGTATACCCTGGCTGATCTCAGCCTGATAAGGGGTATAAGCAGTGATGAACTCCTCTTTGCTTACTACTGAGTTTACTGCAGCGGGGATGTAGTGATTGTAAGCACCAGCACCGCGGAAAATTGAATCATATACCACGTTGCGGTTTGCCATTTTCTCCATAATTTGAGCAGTTTCTAGCTCGGACTTACCAGCTGGAATGTTGAGCTCGCTCTTGATTCTAGCTGCAGCAGGGATGTCCTTAAATAGATCATCCCAATCTTTGTAGCCAATATCGTTTAACATCTGGAGCTGTTCTTCTTTAGTGTTAGGAATAAATGTACCCAATTCGAACCTCCTTGTCCAAAAGCGTTAATGTAAATACGGTTTATGCTTCTTCTGATTCTACAAACGCGTCATATTCGTCTGAGGTTAGAAGTTCCTCTGTCTCAACTATATCCTTAACCTTGATTAGCCAAGAGCCGTATGGGTCCTCGTTGATTGTCTCAGGTGCATCGAACAAGCTCTCGTTGATTTCAGCAACGATTCCTGTAACTGGGGATAGCACATCGGAAACAGCCTTTACTGACTCGATGTCACCAAATGCATCGCCAACTGTTACTTCATCGTCAACCTCAGGAAGGTTGATGAATACGATGTCACCAAGGCTATGCTGAGCATAGTCAGAAATACCGATAACGCATAGACCTTCCTCTTCAGCGATCCACTCATGCGACTTTGAATACTTTAAATCTGCCATTTTATCTCTCCTTTTGTATATATTATTTTGATATAAAATATTATTTTTAACAAATACAGATCGTCTTACTGCTCTCTCTTATAGAAAGGAAGTTTAACCATCTCAGCGTCGATCTTTCGACCGCGAACATCTACTTGAACAGCTGCACCGATTTCGCGCTTTGCCGATTCAACGATAGCCATTCCGTAAGAGCCGTTTAGATATGGTAGGAATGTTCCGGAAGTGATGTGTCCAATCTTTTCACCATCTCTGTATACGTCGCACTCTTCTCTGATGATTCCACGACCAGTAACCTTGATTCCAACTCTTCTCTCCTTGAGAGGGGTTGCCGCTTCGATTGCAGCTTTGCCGATAAAATCAGGTTTGTCCATCTTGATTGCAAAACCAAGACCGGCGATTTTAGGTGATATATCATCGTTCATATCGTGTCCGTATAGTGGCATTGCCGCTTCCATACGAAGTGTATCACGAGCTCCAAGTCCGCAAGGGATAAGTCCCTCTTCCTTACCAGCTTCGATAAGGATTTCCCACACATCTGCAGCCTTGTCAGCTGGCATATATATTTCAAATCCATCTTCGCCTGTATATCCTGTTCTGGAAAGAACGCAAGGGATTCCCTTTATTGAGCCATCGAAATTAGCTGTGTAGTAACCGGCAGGGATGAGTGCAGGATTAGCAACCTTAGCGAGAATCCTTTCTGCCTTAGGACCTTGCAGAGCGAGTTGTCCCCATTCATCTGAAACGTTTACAACCTCAACGCCGTCAATTTTGTGATCAACCATCCAAGCGAAGTCCTTCTCTATATTTGCTGCGTTAACAACAACGAAATAGTCGTCTTCTCCGCGCTTGTACACGATCAGGTCATCTACAGTTCCACCGTGTTCGTTGCACATTGGGCTGTATCTTGCCTGACCAACTTTAAGGTCAGTAAAATCATTAGTTAGTACATAATTAAGAAAATCAACAGACTTAGGACCGTTTACGAGAATCTCACCCATGTGGGAAACATCGAATAGACCGCACGCTGTACGAACTGCCATGTGTTCCTGCTTGATACCTGTTTCATACTGAATTGGAAGTAAAAATCCGCCAAAAGGCACAATCTTGCCGCCATACTTAACGTGGGTATCATATAGTGGTGTTTTCTTATCCATCAAGACTACCTCCTTGAGTGTTTTTGATTAGATACATTGAATATACTCAAAATATAGCATAGCAAAACACTACAATCAATGAACAAAAGCATGACATCAAAAGTTTATTTTGTGTCATGCTTTTTCATATAGAAATATTAAATATATAGCCTGCGCATAAAGTAGATTAATGGGTTTATATCATATAGGTACCCGGCTATATAAGAGTTGTTTAATTGTTCGTTTAATGTATGAATATACTGCGGTGCAAACAATGATGTGAGCGGAAACATGAGGGCAAGGAGCAAGAATATGATGATTGCCCCTTTGATAGAACCGAACAGAAGTCCCACGCTCGAATCTACGGTTCCGAGCAAGTTTTTGCTCTTACGTCCACGCATAATCCTTTTTCTCACATGTGTAGAAATAATCCACACAACAGATACTATAAGTGAGAAAGAGATAATCGTGATGGAAAGATTTGTAAATCTATTCACGGTGGTGTTAATACCATCAAGACCAAATGTTTCGAATTTAGTGCGCAACACTTTAGGGATGAACTGTAGTAAATCCATCTCTTGTCCGTTGAATTTTTTTGTTAGCTTACCTTTCATAAAATCATCGATAGGAAGTGCAAAGAGAAGCGACCTAATCCTATCTGTATTCATGATGCCAATTATAACCCCACCAGAAATTGCAGCTAGTCTGATAAGGGATTCAAGAAACCCTTGCGACTTGCCACGCAGTGCACATATTAAGAAAATTAATACTATTATAATATCTAATACCATGACTAAATTATCTAACATCTGAGTCATATAATCAATACCACTATTGCGTCACCAAAA
The DNA here is from genome assembly GCF_030644205.1 of Mogibacterium neglectum. Classification (NCBI taxonomy): domain Bacteria; kingdom Bacillati; phylum Bacillota; class Clostridia; order Peptostreptococcales; family Anaerovoracaceae; genus Mogibacterium; species Mogibacterium neglectum. The sequence goes on along the minus strand of NZ_CP128647.1, from coordinate 1,680,884 downwards.
CGGCACAAAAGAGTGCTAGAATGAGCTTGTTAAAATATTGCTATTATTTAAGCTTATACATTTTATGGTTAGGGAGGCTATTATGACAGCAGCGGCAGAAAGAATTGCTCAGCTAAGAAAGCTTATGGCAGAGCGAGGTATAGACGCATACGTTATACCGATGGCAGATTTCCATCAGAGCGAGTATGTAGGCGAACATTTTAAAGCTATTAGATTCGTAACAGGTTTTTCTGGGTCATATGCGACAGTGGCCATTACCAAGGATAAGGCTGGTCTATGGACTGATGGCAGATACTTTACTCAGGTTCTCACGGAGTGTGAGGGCAGTGGTATCGAGCTCATGAAGATGTTTGTTGACGATACACCAGGAACTGTCGAGTGGGTTGCGCAGCAAGTCCCAGATGGCGGAAAGGTTGCTTTTGACGGAAGAGTTCTATCGATGGGCGATGGACAGGCATACGAGGAGGCTTTTGCTGGTAGAAATGTAGAAATTGACTATGAGCAGGCCCTAGTTGAGGAGATTTGGAAAGACAGACCGGCACTATCCGAAGAGCCAGCATGGTTCCTAGAAGACAAGTATAGTGGAGAAAGCACCGGTAGCAAGCTAAATAGAGTTCGCGAGGAGATGAAGAAAGCTGGAGCAAATATTCATCTGGTTGCATCCCTTGATGATGTAGCATGGCTTCTCAATATGCGAGGTAACGATATTGACTTCTTCCCTCTTGTCCTAGCATATGTAATTGTTAGGGAGGATAGTGCGGATTTATATGTTGAAGAGAAAAAGTTAAATGATGATCTCCGCAAGATGCTCAAAGAGAACAATGTAAATGTTCATCCATACAATGATATATATGAAGATGCTAAGAAGGTCGACGCTGGTGCAACAGCACTGATTGACCCTATGAAGATGAACTACGCACTATACAAGAATCTACCATGTAAGGTCGTTCAAGGGGCAAATCCTACGATACTTATGAAGGCTATCAAGAATGAAACCGAGATTAAGAATGTCAGAAAAGCGGAGCTAAAGGACAGTGTAGCTCTCACAAAGTTCATCTACTGGCTTAAGAACAACTACGACAAGATGAAGATTACCGAGCTTAGCGCTTCAGAAAAACTAACCCAGCTAAGAAGTGAGCAGAAAGGATATGTCAGGGATTCCTTTGAGCCTCTACACGCATTTGGTGCACACGCTGCGATGATGCACTACTCTCCAACGCCAGAGTCAGATGTTGAACTAAAAGGTGGACAGATGCTACTCTCGGATACTGGTGGCGGCTACCTAGAGGGGTCTACAGATATCACCAGAACTACGATTCTTGGTTCAATAAGTGATGAGATGAAAAAATATTATACAGCTGTATATAAATCCATGCAGCACCTCTCGGCGGCAAATTTCCTATATGGAAATCATGGCTGGTCACTCGACGTGCTAGCTAGACAGCCAATCTGGGATTTGAATAAAGATTTTCAGTGCGGAACTGGGCACGGCTTCGGTTACCTGGGCAGCATACATGAGCCACCAACCGGATTCCGTTGGTACATAGTTCCTTCTAAGAATGAGCACCATCAGTTCGAAGCAGGCATGATGGTAACGGACGAACCTGGAATCTATGAAGAGGGAGAGTTCGGAATTCGTATCGAGAACAACTTGCTAACCGTAAAAGGAGAGAAGAATAAATATGGGCAATTCATGCACTTCGAGACGTTGAATTTTGTACCTATTGACCTCGATGGAATAGAACCAGATGAGCTTACAAAATCCGAGAAGGAATGGCTCAACGAATATCACAAAGAATGTTTTAAAAAGCTTTCGCCATATATGAATGACGAAGAGCGCGCTTGGCTCGAGGAGTACACTAGAGAGATTTAAAGCTTTCCGTGGCGGAGTACATGTTAAGCCTTAAGCAATTTGAAAAACTCATGATTTTTAGGAGATTAAGAAATGGTTTGGCAATTATTCAGATATTATGATTAATTTTTGCCAAATGTATATTAAATCACATGGCGGAGATGTATAATGAATGTATATTTGTACATGCATAAATGCACAATAGAAATGGAGGAACATTATGCTTAATAAGTCTAAGCTAGAGAGAGTTGTTGCAAAGATGAAAGAGCAGGATATGCCACAGATGATTATTACTGATCCTGTAAGCATCTTCTACATGCTCGACAAGTGGATTATTCCTGGTGAGAGAATGCTAGCACTCTACATAAATGTAAATGGGGATGTACAGCTTGTTCTCAACAAGCTCTTCCCACAGACAGAAGACCTCGGTGTACCGCTAACATATTATGATGATATCGAGGAACCTGTTGGGATTCTAGCTAAGTTCATTGAGAAGGATAAGACTATCGGTATTGACAAGAACTGGCCAGCAAGATTCCTTCTTAAGCTTCAGGATTTAGGTGCTGGAAGCAAGTTCGTAAACGGGTCTGTAATTGTTGATAAGGTTAGACAGATTAAGGACGAGCATGAGCGTCAGATTATGAGAGAGTCTGCTAAGAAGATCGATGAGGTTATGGATAAGCTGATTCCTTGGGTTGCTAAGGGCCTAACAGAGAGAGAACTAAATGCTAAGTGCGTTGAGCTTTGCAAGGAAGTTGGATTTCAGGGTCTATCTTTCGATCCTATTACAGCATACGGAAAGGGCGGAGCTGATCCACACCATGTAACTGATGATAGTAAGGGTAAGTATGGAGATTCCGTAGTGCTTGATATCGGTGGTATGTGGAATAATTATGCATCAGACACTACTAGAACAGTATTTATAGGCGAGATTAACGACAGACAGAGAGAAGTTTACAATGTTGTTCTTGAAGCCAACAAGAGAGGTATCGCTGCTGCTAAGCCTGGCAACAAGATGAGCGATGTCGATAAGGCTGCAAGAGATTACATTACAGAGAAGGGCTTTGGCGAATACTTCACACACAGAACTGGTCACTCAATTGGACTTGAGGATCATGAAGTTGGTGATGTATCTCTTGTAAATGATGAGATTATTGAGCCAGGACAGTGCTTCTCCGTAGAGCCTGGGATCTATCTATATGATGAGGGAATCGGTGTTCGTATCGAGGACATCCTATACATCACAGAAGATGGATGCGAAGTACTAAACGGATATCCTAAGGAAGAGCCAATTGTTGTTCCTGCGGAGAAATAAAAAAATTAGTTAAAGGGAGAGGTTAATTAATGGCAAAGGTTACAGAAGGTTACATGCCTTTTCTCGGCTACGAAACTTATTATAGAGTTGTAGGTGAGAAAAAAGAAAATGGCAAGGCACCGCTCATCTGTTTGCACGGTGGACCAGGTTCAACACACAACTACTACGAGGTTCTAGATAATCTCGCAGATGATGACGATCGTCAGATTATCATGTATGACCAGATTGGTTGCGGAAATTCGTATCTAGATGGTCACAAAGAACTATGGACTCAGGATACATGGCTAGATGAGCTTGAGGCGCTAAGAGAGCACCTAGGACTAGACGAGTGCCATATCATCGGACAGTCATGGGGCGGCATGATGCAGATTGCATATGCTATCGAAAGAAAGCCTAAGGGTGTTAAGTCTTTCGTTATTTCCAGTGGACATCCATCAAGCAGTCTCTGGGAGAAAGAAGGTCTAAGACGTATTAAGATGATGCCACAGCACATGCAGGATGCGATTAATCACGCTCTTGAAACTGGAGAGTTCTCAGGAGAGGCTTATAATGAAGCGGTAGCTGAGTATATGCACAGATACTGTGACTACTGGATTGGCAAAGATGCACCAGAGTGCTGTACACGTCCTAAGAAGGCTGGCGGCGAGGCATACCTATACGGGTGGGGACCAAATGAGTTCGCGCCTACAGGTTCGCTAAAGGACTTCGAGTATGTTGATAGACTAGGCGAGATTAAGATTCCTTCGCTAGTATGCAGCGGAATCTCCGATCTATGCTCACCACTAATAGCTAAGACTATTGCAGATGGAATTCCAAACTCAGAGTGGATTCTCTGGGAGAATTCAAGACACACGTGCTTCGTAGACAGACACGATGATTACTGCAAAGTGCTCATCGAGTGGCTTAACAAGTACGATAAGTAATCGGCAACCCCGAAATTAGCTGATTAAGTCGCGAGTAGCAAATATTGCAAAAGAAAAAGCGCAGCGGATGCTGCGCTTTTCTAATGGTCAATTTTTTACACTATATTTAGCTATGATGTCTATTGCATCAGGTACACTCGCAGTATTCGCTAAGAAGAAACGCTATAAGTAGTCGCTCTGACTATTAAGCTGATTAAATAAAAACTGATTTATGAGCTAACAGGCAGAATTTTAAAAAATCTGCCTGTTTTTTACTTTTTGTTAAAAATACGAATACGTAAAGTGACTAAACCACATTATATCGGTATTGTCACTTTGTGCACTTACTATATATTGTGCTAAAAAAAATTTTAATCACCAACATATATGGTGCTAAAATTTGCATAAACTTGTCATAAAACGACAAAAAACAGAAAATTTTAAAGCAAATCACCAAATTACGATAAAAAATTATCAAAATATAATTTTTTAGAAATTTGCCAATTTGACATATAAATACCTATAAATGATAATAAATTCAACGGAAACGACAGCATAAATAATCTTACAGGGCTCACCCGGCGCATGAAAAAGATGAGAAAAATGCTTTAGCCGAGACAAAATAGTGAATCAATTATCAAAAAAGTTCAGGTATATATCCAAGTTCCTGTAATGAGTTGTTGTAACAAATTTGATTAAAATAATAGACCTATATGAAAGGAAGGTATCACCAATGGAAGGCAAGAAGAAAGTAAAAGCCGTCAGTCTTGAAACATTCATATTCTTGTTCATATTTATCGGAGGATTCTCGTGGCTAGGGCATAAGATGGGCGTGGGGAACATGTTCAAAACTATGATGGCTACAGCACATGACCTGCTCCTATCAACCGTATTTCTAATCATGGCGATGGCCGTCCTCGCTGGCGCCATCAGTGGACTCCTCTCTGAATTCGGAGCAATTGCGCTTATTAATAAAATATTCGCCCCGCTTATGAAACCGATATGGGGACTACCAGGGGCAAGTATCACAGGAGCAGTAGCTACATACTTATCTGATAACCCAGCTATCATTTCGTTTGCAAAGGACAAGACTTTCACACAGTACTTCCGTAAGTATCAGGTTCCAGCGCTTTGTAATTTAGGAACTTCATTCGGAATGGGACTTATTGTTACAACATTTATGATTGCACAGGGCAAGCAATTTATCGCCCCCGCACTGTTAGGTAATGTTGCTGCTATTATAGGGTCAATTATTAGTGTAAGACTTATGCTTTGGCAGACTAAGAAGTTCTACGGCGATGAAGCTATGAAACCATATGCAAAGCATTTCTCAGAAGAAGATCTCAAGACAGAAGGCGAATACAGGCTTATCCGCGAAGGAAACATGTTTCAGAGAGTGCTCGATTCACTACTCGAAGGTGGCAAGAACGGAGTTGAGATGGGACTTGCAATCATTCCAGGAGTTCTGATTGTATGCACATTCGTAATGATGTTTACATTTGGACCTGGCAAGAACGGATATACAGGCGCAGCATACGAAGGCATCAAACTATTGCCATATCTTGGACAGAAGATAAACTTCATAATTGAGCCACTGTTCGGATTCCACTCACCAGAGGCTATTTCATTCCCAATCACATCTCTAGGAGCAGTAGGAGCTGCTATTTCACTAGTACCTGAGTTCATCAAGACGGGCAAAGTTTCACCTAATGATATAGCAGTGTTTACAGCTATGGGGATGTGTTGGTCAGGATATCTCAGCACGCACATCGGAATGATGGATGCTCTTAAATCAAGAGCACTTGCAGGAAAGGCTATCCTGTCTCATACAATCGGAGGTCTTTGTGCAGGTATAGTTGCACATCTAATGTTCATATTATTGATCCACTAGAAAACAGTGCAGGATTTGTACAAATTGCGTATTAGATTATTTAAAACACATGACACAGAAAACCAGCCAGACGTATGTCTGGCTGGTTTTCTTATTGAAAAACACATGTCTCTATGATAAAGTAAACTGATATGCGAGATAACAATTTCTACATGAAAGAAGCTTTGAAAGAAGCTTATATAGCTGCAGAGCTCGGAGAGGTTCCAGTTGGAGCTGTTGTAGTGAAGGACGATGAAATTATCGCCAGAGCTCACAATATGGTAGAGGCATATGCATCTTCATCAGCTCATGCCGAGATGCTAGTGATGGACGTAGCTGAAGCTAAGCTCGGTACTAAATGGTTAAGCGGATGCAAACTATATGTAACACTAGAGCCTTGTTCTATGTGTGCAGGTGCTATGGTGCTCTCGAGGCTGGATAAGCTATATATAGGAACGATGGATCCTAAGCATGGAGCAGCCGGCTCTATATTTGATATTACGAACGAAGCACAGCTCAATCACAGGATAGACGTAGAACGAGGAATACTTGCCGATAAATGTGCGGAGGTGCTAACCAGCTTCTTTAGAGAACTTAGGATATCTAAGTCTCAGTTTCGCAAGAAAAATATAGATTCATTCGAAGACAAAGTTGATATATTGGAGGAAAATTAGATGAAAAGAAGAGGACTAATTGCAGTTCTATCAATGTTTATGATTGTTCTTAGCGCAACAATGTGCTTTGCAGCAGATGATACAGCTTTTGTGCTGAAGTCGTCATATCCTAAGGATGGTCAAAAAAATACCTCAATTGAGAACCTGGGAGTGAAACTTTACTTTAACCACTCTGTGTCAAGTAAGGCAGCACAGGCTAATAATAAAAAGAATGTTAAGATTGTAGATAAGGATGGCAAAAAGATTCCAATCAAGGTTCTATCTGCCAACGACGATTCGGGACTTGTACTTGTACTCGGAGATAGTACTAACAAGAAATTCAAGGTCAAGAATAACTCGGAGTACAAACTTGTAATCGGAAAGAATTTCGTAGATGATAACGGAAACACCCTTGGTAAAGATACCGTTGTAAATTTTAAGACCTTTAACCAAACATTGAACACAACTATTAACATGATTATGATGGTGATCATGTTCGGTGGTATCATGGTTGTAACGATAAGACAGCAGCACAACAAGGATGATGACGATAAGGTTGAGAAGGAGAAATCTGGAGAATCCACATTTAATCCTTACAAGGAAGCGAAGAAGACTGGCAAGTCAGTAGAAGAAGTAATCGCTGAAGAGAAGAAGAGAGTTGCTAAGGCTGAAAAGCGAGCTAAGAGAAAGGGTACAAAAAAAGTTGAGGAGAAACTTGAGATAAGCGAACTTCTACCTAATGTGTATAAGGTTCACAAGCCAAGCCCAATTAAAGCCCGTAAGGCTGAGGGTAAAAAATCATCGAAGTAATTCGAAAAAACACAAATAATATATACAATTATGTATGGAAAATAGTACAATATATGCGAGGATGCACAGCGTCCTCGCATTTTTAGAATCTAGGGCGGGATATATGGGCAGAGAAGATATAAAGCCTTTTGAAATTGAACTAAAGGCGTATGCGAAAATCAACCTTTCGTTGTACGTGTTATCTAGAAGAACGGACGGATATCACGATATAAAGTCATTTATGCAAGGTATCAATATTTTCGATATTTTGAAAATAAGAACCAAATTAATAAATAGTTTCAATTATAATTGTTTTTTTGCAGAAACTAACATATACTTATCATCGACAAATAAGAATATTCCATTAACTGCAGACAATCTGGCTGTAAAAGGCGCAGTAACCGTCATAGAGGTGATTTCTAATCGATATGATCTCAACGAATTGATGAAAGAGAGAGATGCAGAGTGTATCTCAATCGAGATCAATAAAAAGCTACCTGTAGCGGCTGGTATTGCTGGTGGCAGCGGAAATGCTGCGGTGGTCATGCTCGGAGTGAATCACCTGTTTGGTAACCCCTTGTCTCTAAGGGAACTCATGGATGCGGGTGCTAAGGTTGGTGCAGATGTACCTTTTTCTATAATGATGAACGCACATCTTAATGCTGATGAACTGAAGGGCTTGCTAGAGCTCGAGGAGGCTAAATGTGCTGCTATAGTTTCTGGAATAGGCGAAGTGGTTGAGGCGGTCATGCCAAAACCATATTTGGTGATTTTATTTAATCCTGGCATTGCTGTATCTACTAAGGAAGTATATGAGGCAATTGATGGGAAATCCGAAGGTACAGATTTTGCGCAAAGGGAAGTGGATGTTAATCGCTTCTATAATGAACTTGAACTGTACACACTTACGAAATACCGAGAAGTGCAGAACTTAGTGTCGCGTATGCGCGAGTATTTGCATGCTGATGAAGTTCTGATGAGCGGTAGCGGTCCAACAGTGGCAGCTTACTATACCGACAAAACTAGATTCGAGGCTGACTATGAAGCTTTAGAATCTGCTAGATGGGTTGAACCGACTTGGCGATACTGGAAGACAAAGAGCGGAGGACTTAACTTATGGAGTTAGATTTTCAGATTCAGAAACCACTTAGAGAGTTAGTGTACCTAGAACTCAAGAGGAGAATCCTAACAGGTGAGATCGATGCGCACACAAGACTCATGGAAATTGACCTAGCGGAAAAGATGAACGTAAGCAGAACACCTATCAGAGAGGCGATTCGCAAACTTGCAAACGAAGGATTAGTTGTTATTGAACCGCGTCACGGTGCATATGTATCTGAAATTTCAATCAAGGATCTTGAAGACGTGTTTGAGGTGAGAGAAACTCTTGGTGGACTCGCAGCTTCTATTGCTGCAGTTAAGGCAACAGATGAGGATAAAGCAGCTCTGCAGAAACTTCTCAGACTAGGAGAGCTCGCGATGGAGAACGGTGAGATGGACGAGATGGTAGAGTATGACGTTAAGCTACACAGTTATATTGTGGAGTGCAGTGGAAACAAGACTCTCACACAGATGGTTAAGCAGGCTCAGGAACTATCGATGAGATTCCGTTATGTATATTACGAGAGCCAGAGCAAGTATATGATTCAGCCGATTGAGCATAAGAAGATAGTAGATGCCATCGTAGCTGGTGATGCTGAAGCGGCAAGGAAAGCGGCGTCAGATCATATCACAACACTTAGAAAGTTTGTCGTAGAGAAAGATAAAGGAAATGGCATGATATAGTCATTTTTTTGATGCGGGTAGCTCATGGCTGCCCGTTTTTTTGTGCGTTTTTTGTGATGTTTCTGAGAATATACATAGAAAAGACCGATATAGGCGCTGAAACCCTTGAAAACACTCCCATAGTTAGGGGTACGAAACAAAAGTTAATGTTGACTAGCGAATTTTATAGGTGATATATTTGATACAATCAATATAATTATAAAAGATTAAGACTAGGAGGTTTATTATGAAATTTATAGGTAAGCAGAGTTGTGTTGGTATTGGTTGCGTTGCAGCAGGATTCCTTGCTGGAACAGTTGGCAAGCTAATCCTTACAAGCAAGGATGCTAAGAAAGTATATACACACTGCACAGCTGCAGTTCTACGTGGCAAGGATACTCTTATGGAGACGACAACAACTCTAAGAGAGAACTGCGAAGACATCTATGAGGATGCTATGGATATGAATGCTGTTCGTTATGCTGAAGAAGAGATGCTAATGGTAGAGAACGCTAGAGCAATCGTCGAAGCATACGATGAAGATGAAGAGGCTGCTGGGGAGCAGGTAGAAGAAGCTAAGGACGCAGAATAATGCGATTTGTAATACTTCACGAATCGAGTTCTAGGATACGTGTGCGTGTTCCAAAGTATAATATGACCATGGAGCAGGCCGATATTCTAGAGTACTACCTGAGAAATAAACCCTTTGTCATTCAAGCGACAGTTCACGACAGAACTAGCGATGCATCGATTAGATACAGAGGTGGTGCAGAAGGACGACAGGCTCTTCTTGATGCGCTGAGGGGGTTCTCCTTCAGTGATGAAAATGCTATCGCGCTAGTACCAGAGCAGACAAGCAGGGCACTTGATCATAAGTACCAGGAGAAAATGGTTAGCATGATTATGTTTAGAGTCCTGAGAAATATATTTCTGCCAATCTGGTTACGCAACGGCATTACAATAGCCAAGAGCACTAGATTCATCGCTAAGGGTATAAAATCGCTCTCTAAAGGTAAGCTGGAAGTTGCAACACTTGATGCTACTGCAATTACAGTCTCAATGCTTAGGAATGATTTTGACACCGCTTCATCCGTAATGTTCCTACTTGACGTCGGAGATGCACTAGGCGAATGGACTCGTCGCAAGTCGGTTACAGATCTAGCTAGTGTCATGTCTCTTAACGTAACAAAGGTATGGAAGAGAACGGAAGATGTCGATGTATTAGTCGATATCAAAGAAGTAAAGCCAGGAGATAAAATCGTAGTTCGTACTTCTAACGTAATTCCGCTAGACGGAAAGGTAATTGAAGGCTCCGCATCTGTAAATCAGGCGACTATGACTGGTGAATCTATTCCGGTTCGCAAGGATCCTGGTGGATATGTATATGCTGGAACTGTCGTTGAAGATGGAAGCTGCGTTATAGAGGTTGCTCAGTCTGCAGGTACAGGTAAGTATGACCAGATCGTAAAGATCATTGAGGAGTCGGAGAAGCTAAAGTCAGAGACTGAGGAGAAGGCTTTCCACTTGGCTGATAGGCTGGTTCCATATTCTCTAGCAGGAACCGTAATAACTTATCTCTTGACCAGAAATGCGACAAGAGCGCTGTCATTCTTGATGGTAGATTTCTCTTGTGCTTTGAATCTGTCGATGCCACTTTCGATGCTTTCTGCAATCAAGGAAGCTAGCAAGTATGACATATCTGTAAAGGGTGGTAAGTTCCTCGAGGCGACCGCAACGGCAGATACTGTAATATTTGATAAGACAGGAACGCTGACACACGCTACGCCGTCTGTAGTAGATATTATTACTTTCGGCGATGCAAAGGAAGAGGAGAGTTTGCGCATTGCAGCTTGCCTCGAAGAGCATTATCCTCATTCTGTTGCAAATGCAGTAGTTGAAGAAGCCAAGAAGCGCAATATCTCGCATGAAGAGATGCATTCGAAGGTTGAGTACGTAGTTGCTCATGGAATTTCGAGCAATATCGACAGTAAGAATGCAATAATTGGTAGCTACCACTTCGTAGTTGAAGATAGGAAGAGCATAGTGCCAGATGGCGAAGAGGGCAAGATTGATACACTGCCAACGGAATATTCGCATCTGTACCTAGCTATCGACGGAGTGCTGCAGGCTGTAATCTGCATATTTGACCCACTTAGAGAAGAGGCTGCTGATGTAATCAAGGAGCTCTATGAACTCGGAGTGTCAAAGGTATGCATGCTCACGGGAGACAACGAGAGAACAGCTGCTGCAGTGGCAAAGAAGCTCGACCTCACAGAGTATCGCGCAGAGGTGCTTCCGGAAGATAAGCTCGCATTTATAAAAGCTGAGCATGCAGCAGGCCGAAAGGTAATCATGGTTGGAGATGGTGTAAACGATGCACCTGCTCTATCTGAATCAGATGTTGGAATCGCTGTAAATGAAGGTGCTGCGATTGCAAGAGAGATTGCCGATATAACGATTTCATCGGATGACCTGCGCAGAATCGTACTTCTGAGAAGAATAAGTATGCAGCTGATGGAGAGAATAGATAACAACTACAAGTTCATAGTTGCATTCAATGCAGGGCTTATTGGACTAGGAGTTGCAGGAATTTTAACACCTTCCTCATCAGCGCTATTCCACAACGGATCGACTATACTGAGCGGACTATATAGCACAACGCCGCTGTTAAGTGAGTCGGAAGAAGATATCAAGGAGTTGGATTATGAAGAAGCATAAGTTTTTCGCATGGGCAACAGTTTTCTGCTTTGCAATGACGATGGTGACTGGATATAAGAAGCGCTAGTTTGCGGATTTCTGTACCAAGTTAATAAATTACTGAAAATTAAGACAGAACCCTTCGGATGAGGGGTTCTGTCTTTTTGTAATGATTATGCGCATATATGATAAAAGCGATACTATCAGAGTTTACTTCTTGATATCCGCCGAGCTCTGCAGCTTCACGGAAATCGTCATCTCTTTGCCGTCTCGTATTATCCCGAACTTAACTGTTTCACCTATGCGGTGGCTCTGGATGGCTGAAATTACACCCTCTGCAGTGGATACCTTCTCGTTATCTACGGATACAATCTGGTCACCCTTCTTTAGACCTGCAGCTTTAGCGTTTGAGCCATTCACCTCAGCTATGAGAACAGCAGCGGTACTCTTGCCTGTGGTCTTATCCTTTACATCGCCATCGTAGATGGAAATTCCAGCCATTGGCTTACCGGTTATTGTGCCGTGCTCGATGATGTCATCGATGGATGAAGCGACGGAATCGATTGGTATTGCGAACCCCAGACCCTCGATGCCTGTTCCTGAACCTTTTGCCACCACTATTCCGACGAGTTCGCCCTTGCTATTAAATAATGCGCCGCCAGAGTTCCCTTCGTTGATAGAAGCGTCTGTCTGTATAAGCGTGCGAGTCCTATTCTCGAGTTCAATCTTACGATCCTTGGCGCTTATGATGCCAGCCGTTACAGTTCCACCGAGCTTTCCGAGCGGATTGCCGATAACAACAGCTAGATCACCTACCGAAAGTTTGCTGCTCCTGCCGATTGTAACAGCGTTTAGCTTAGCAGCATCTATCTTGAGGACAGCTATATCGGTCTGCTCATCGTAGCCTACCACACTAGCAGAATAGCTCTTACCACTATGCAGCCTTACTGCAATAGTCGTCGCTCCGTCAATCACGTGGTAATTCGTGACTATATAGCCATTCGATTTTACGATAACTCCGCTTCCTGCACCTTCACTAGTGCCACCAGAAGTAGTCATGATTTCAACCACCGCATCGGCATTTTTGCTAGCAATCTCATCTATGGTGAGCTTGCCTCTTGTAGCGCTCTGTAAGGAGGAAGTCGAAAGATTTTTATAGGAAGGTGTTCTATTTGAGAAGAACACCACAAGCCATGAACTTACTACCGACGTGAGTATCATCGCGATTATCAGCATGATGATAAAGAACTTTTTAGTCACATACTTAGGGCTTTTCTGCGCCGATGAATTGCTACCATTAAACTCTGTGGCAGAAGCATGCGCTCTCTGTGCTTCGGGACTTCTATTTTGTCCTGCATAGGCTGTGTCTTTATAAACTCCATTTTTGTGAGCCGCGTGCTTGCCATATAATCCTTCGAATGAGCCATCTGCAGCGTGCTTAGCATAGCTATCGTATTCACCTCTAGCAAATCTGCTCCTCGGTGCAGGGACGTTGCTATTTTCGTCAATCAAAACGAAATTCGGCTCTTTGCCGTCTCTTGGAAGGAAATCGCCAGCATCCTCTGGGGCATAGCTACCCCATTCCTTTTTAACTGGAGTGTCCTCGGGGAGCCTCACGTTTTTCACATCGTAGACGGAGTTATCGTCGCGCCAATATTCATTCGAATCCTCATGAATTTCTTTTTCTGTGTGTGTTTCAGAATTAACCTCTGTACAGTCTGCATCTTGCACACCGGAGCATTCGTCAACATTATTGGAATTATCATTTTCCGTCGGAATAGTATGATCAAAATCGCTCATAGATATTCTCCTTGAATAATAGTTTTTGTCTTGCTGTTATTATATAGTGAAAATATTTTTTTCATAGCAATTTATATGTATTTTATGTGATAAAATGCCCTAAGTATGTCGATATAAGTTGCTGAACTATATATCAAAGTAGTATAATTTATTGATATGATTTATGCATAATTTGCATTCTAATTTAGTTTACAGGGGGTACAAAATGCATTGCGTTTACAAGGTAACAGATAAGATTTGGTGGATTGGCGGTAACGAGCGCAAGCTCTCAGTCTTCGAAGGAGTTATTCCTATGAACGATGGTATGGCGTACAATTCATATTTTATAGATGATGAAAAGACAGTTGTGCTTGATGCAGTTGATAAATCAGTTTCAGGCGTTTTTTATGAGAATGTTGATCACATGCTCAACGGCAGACCGCTCGACTACGTAATTGTGAACCACGTTGAGCCGGACCACAGCGCTTCGCTAGAGGAGCTAATTATGAGGCATCCAGAAGCAAAGGTGGTCGGTAGCAAGAAGATTAAGGCTATGGTTAAGCAATATGTGACTTGGGATGTTGACAAATATTTTGAGGAAATCAAAGAAGGTGACGAGCTATGTACTGGGTCACATACTTTTACATTCTATATGGCACCTATGGTTCACTGGCCAGAGGTAATGGTTACTTACGAGAAGTCGACAGGTTCACTGTTCTCGGCTGATGCATTTGGAATATTCGGTGCGCATGACGGAAACATCTTTGCGGATGCATACGACTTTGAGTTAGAGTGGTTACCATCGGCACGTAAGTACTACACAACAATCGTTGGTAAATATGGAACTTTTACAGAGAAGTTAATCGGTAAGGTTGGTGGTCTAGATATCAAGAGGATTTGTCCGCTTCACGGATTTATAATCCGCAAGGATTTTGAGAAATATATTAATGCTTACCTCACTTGGGCGCGCTACGAGTCCGAGGAGAACGGCGTTCTGATTCTATATGCTTCACCTTATGGCAACACTAAGAACGCAGCTGAAATTCTCGCTTGCGAGCTTGCTGAGGATGGTGTTACTCGCATGAAGCTGATGGACGTATCGCACTGGGATCCAATGGATGTGCTCCCACAGGCATTTAGATACAATCACATCGTAATAGCTTGCACAACATACAACAACGGAATCTTCGTCAAGATGGAAGAAGCGCTCGGAGAGATGAAGTCTATGGGCGTGTGCAATAAGAAGGTCAGCATCATTGAGAATGGTTCATGGAACCCAGTGAGCGGAAAGCTTATCAAGGAATTCTTTGAGGACATGAAGGATATCGAATTTGTGGGAGATATCGTAACAATTAAGTCCTCTGTAAAGGAGGATTCCGCACAGGCTGTTGCAGAGCTAGCGAAGGTCATCGCTACATCTGTTCAAGCTCAGGCATAAGAGGGAATTAATGGCAGAGAAGAAAAGTATAAACCTGGTGATCTCAAACAATCAGTATTCCGAGAAACTCATTCCTGCTGGTCAAACCTACAAGAGGGTACTTATACTGGAAGATAATATCGAAGTGACTACTGAGGGATTCTTGTATAATAAAGGAAAATCCATGTACATCACATACGATGAGGTTGCAGATGCCGGCCTAGAGAATACAAAAACCATATTGAAGCTCGAAGGCGAGGATAAGCTGCAGATTAGAAGATATGGCAAGGATGATGGCGCTGGCATGATGGATATGCAGCTTGAGGAAGGCGTGCTCAATATCACGAGATACGTCATACCGACTGGAAATCTTGAAATGGAGATATACACCAATAAGATTGAGAAATCACTCGATGAGGACGGATTCGGTAAGATTTCTGCAGATTACAAGATCAAGATGGAGCCGTATGTCAATCTTAGGAATAAGCTTGAGATTGAGGTTAAGCCTTGCTAGCGAAGAATATATAGCGAGTGCTTTCGACTGTATAGTATTAATTATTATTATTTAATTGGATTTAGAAAGGACCGTAAACAAATGGGAAGTGTCGGTTTTAGTGCGGAGAAGTACATCGAAGAACAGTCAAAGTATATCTTGGAGAGAATTCAGGCTGGAGACGGGAGACTTTACCTCGAATTCGGAGGAAAGCTTGTTCAAGATAAGCATGCGATGAGAGTTCTGCCTGGCTTCGATGAGAATGCCAAGATTAAACTTTTGAACCGCATGAAGGACCAGACAGAAATAATTATCTGCATTTATGCAGGAGATATCATTTCTAGCAAGACGAGACAGGATTTCGGAATCACTTACGATCTCGAGGTAATGAGACTCATTGATGCTTTCCGCAGCTATGATCTTGAGATAAATTCAGTTGTAGTAACTAGATATGAAAACAATCCAGCGGTTAACATGTTTATCAACAAGCTGGAGCGTAGAGGCATTCGCACCTATAAACACAACTATACAAAAGGGTATCCGACAGACGTTGACACTATTGTTAGCGACGAGGGGTACGGTGCAAACCCCTACATTGAGGTTACCAAGCCGCTAATAGTGGTTACCGGCCCTGGTGGTGGTTCCGGCAAGCTGGCGACCGCTCTATCTCAGGTGTATCACGAGTACAGGCGTGGAACTAAGGCTCGGTATGCTAAGTTCGAAACTTTCCCAATTTGGAGCATTCCGCTAAAGCACCCTGTTAATATCGCTTATGAAGCGGCAACAGCCGACCTCAAGGACGTGAATATGATAGACCCATTCCACCTTGAGGCATATGGGGTTACAGCGGTAAACTACAATCGAGATATCGAAGCTTTTCCAGTGCTCAAGAGAATACTCGACAAGATTACAGGCGATGCGAGTGTATATCAGTCCCCAACTGATATGGGGGTTAACCGTGCTGGTTTCGGTATTATCGATGATGATATCTGCCGCGAGGCGGCCAAGCAGGAGATAATCAGAAGATACCTACTCGCAGAGGTTTCGTATAAGAAAGGTAAGATTGACGAATCAGTGCTGGAGCGTACAAAGCTTCTCATGGAAGAGGTTGGTGCTACTCGTTACGATAGAAAAGTAGTTGCACCTGCAGAGGAATACGCCGAGATGAAGCGTGCGGAGAATGAGCGCTATGAGAATGTAATCGTAGCGGCTATTGAGCTACCGGATGGCAGAATTGTTACAGGCAGAAGTTCGCACAGGATGGCGGCATCAGCAGCTATGATTCTCAACGCGATAAAGACTTTAGCTGGTCTTGCTGACGACATTCCGGTTATATCAGCGCAGGTACTAGAGAACATGCAGAAGATGAATGTGGAGTTCTTCGGAGATAAGTCCGCACTTAACTGCGAAGAGATTATCATGGCTCTGACTATGTCGACTATGACGAATCCAACAGCAGATTATGCACTCAAGGAGCTGTATAAGCTGCGCGGCTGCAAAGCTCACAGCACAGCAATCTTAAGCGATAGAGATGAACAGACGCTGAAGTCGCTGGGAATAGATATGACTTCGAACCCAGAGTTCTCGACTAGTGATTTGTACTCGAAGTAATTGACTTGTAGAGGGGTATATTGGGCAGCAGTTCTATTTAGGGCTGCTGCTTTTTGTCCATAGAGAAGCAGGAAGGAAGGAATATGGCTGCAAAGCGCAGTTTAGATAAGAGCTACGTTGTTCGTAACATTAGGCAGAAACAGAGATTTAAATACATACTTATACTAGAGGGCATAGCGGTTGGTTCTATTGTAGGACTTGTTATTGCTTTATTCAGAATTATGATTGTGAAGGCTGATCAGGCTCGCCAGATGGCAGTTCATCTAATTAAGGTGAGGTCGATATATGCTGTTGCAGTTTTGCTGGTGCTGATTCTAATCGCCTGGATTCTAGATAAGCTCATTAGATTTGAACCAGATATTTCGGGGTCTGGCATCCCGCAAATCGAGGGTGAGTTGAAGGGCTTTGAGGATCAGAACTGGCGCAAGGTGCTGATTGCTAAATTTGCGGGATGCGTTCTGGCTATTGGCGGCGGCTTGGCTCTCGGTAGAGAGGGCCCGAGCATTCAGCTGGGTGGTATGATAGGCAAGGGCTTCGCGCGCCGGAAAAATGCGCTGCTGACTGAAGAGAGAATGCTGATGAGTTGTGGTGCCGGTGCGGGACTAGCCGCCGCGTTTGGAGCTCCTCTGGCTGGAGTGCTTTTTGCACTTGAAGAGCTGCACAAGAACTTCTCAGCAGAAGTTCTCGTATCCACGATGGCAGCTAGCGCAGTTGCTGACTATATTGCTGTAAATATCATTGGACTTAGACCGGTATTCGATTTTGACGTTGAGCATAGAATTCCTTTACGCCTCTACTGGTCAGTAGTTTTGCTTGGCGTAATACTTGGAATACTCGGTGTTATATACAATAAACTGCTAGACAAGATGCAGGATTTCTTTGACAGATTCGATAGCAAGTTCATCAGCATAGGAATCATGCTGATGATTTCGTTCTTGATGATGTTCATATACCCAGCAGTGCTCGGCAGTGGAAACAACCTCGTAAAAGTCATAAGCGATGGTAAATTTACACTGGCAGCACTTACCATACTATTCGTAGCAAAGCTGTTCTTCTCGACAGGGAGCTTCGGAACGGGAACTCCCGGCGGTATTTTCTTACCATTACTCGTCATCGGAGCAATTATTGGAGGACTTTATTCTACGTTTTTAAGCGTGACATTTGGCGTAGAGGAATACTATATCAAAGGATTCGTAATAATCGCTATGGCAGGCTTTTTTTCAGCTATCGTAAGGGCTCCAATAACAGGGGTTATCCTCATCACGGAAATGACTGGAAACTTCATGACCCTTCTATCACTCGTCTCAGCATCGCTCGTCGCATATGTAGTTGCAGATCTACTTGGAGGAGAACCAGTATATGACCAGCTTATGCATAGGAGACAGCGCAAGAAAGCGGAGAGCGGACTAGCTATGGCTGATAATGAATATATGACAGATGTTTACAACAAGACCAATAAGAGATATGTCAAGAAACGCATTTCAATTCGCGAACGCAAGGTCGTAATCGATTCTAGCGTTCATATCGGTTCAAAAATGGATGGACATAAAGTCATGGAGCTGGGGCTTCCTGAAGGTAGTCTAATAGTTTCGGTCATGAGAGATGGCAAGGAGATTATCCCTCATGGAGCAACTATCCTAAACGGAGGTGATGATTTAGAGATACTTTGTCGCCTTAAAGATATTGCAGCTACCGAGGCAGTCCTTGATGAAAAGTGCAAGGCGATATCAATTGATTAGGATAAATGACATGTTTAGAAATGAAGAGTTATAATATTGGCCTATTTAATAAATGAGTAAAAACGGGGTTAACACGCAAGTGAGGTACACCTCCAAAGGTTAGTTTTGTGTCCAACTTTTGGGGTTCGCTTCAATATGTGTAACCTCGTTTTATTCATCAAAATGATATGTTATATCAATGTATATTGATAAATAATCTTATAATATGACAGTATATGTCAAGTTATTATGATATAACAAGTGTAGGAGATATTAAGACTATGAAGAATAATAGATTATTTAGGATATTATACTATGTTTTGGGAAAAGGAAAAGTTACGGCGAAAGAGCTTGCCGATAAATTTGAAGTATCTGTTAGAACAATTTATAGAGACATCGACTCTATAAGCGGTGCCGGTATTCCCATTTACGCCACACAGGGAAAGGGTGGTGGAATAGAAATAGCCGAAGATTTTGTACTTAGTAAATCATTTCTTTCTGAAAATGAAAAACAGCAGATTATGTCAGCTCTTCAAGGGTTAGATAGTACAACAAAACAATATGATAATGAGCTTCTGATAAAACTATCCGCGCTTTTTAAAATAAAAAGTAGCAACTGGATAGAGGTTGACTTTACAAATTGGCAAAATAATAAGTTGCATGAAAAAGCATTTAGCGACATTAAAAATGCAATTTTAAGTAAACATGTGATTTCATTTTCATATTTTAGTAGTAATGAGGAAGAAACACTTAGATATGTTAAGCCGATTAGACTACTTTTTAAGAGTCAAGACTGGTATTTATATGCCTTATGTTCACTTAGAAATGATTTCAGATATTTCAAAATATCTAGGATGAGACATTTAGAAATTCAAAATCAGACATTTGAAGATAGTTTTGAGAATCTGGTACTGGAAAAAGAAATCCCACATGAAAATACGGTCAAAATCAAAATAAAGTTTGACCGCAAAGCAGCTTTTCGAGTATATGATGAACTAAACGGAGAAATTTCAGAAGATGACGATGGTAATTTATATACGGAGATGGAAATGCCGAAAGATCATAATTTGTACAGCTATATTTTTTCATTTGGAGATGGTGTAGAAGTGTTGGAGCCGAAAGAAGTACGAATACAAATTAAAGAAATGATAAGTAAAATGGCAGAAAAATATATAATATGACAAGTGGTGTCAAGGATATTGTTGTAGAGTAAGGGTATTAAATATAAGGAGGCTAGATAATGAAGTACGAATGGAAAAAACAAGAAAAAAATCTCTATAATTCAAAACAGACGCCGGTTGTTGTAGAGGTACCAAAGCAAAAATTTATTTCAATCAAAGGTCAAGGCAATCCGAATGAAGAGGATTTTTCAGATAGAATATCCGCATTATATTCTCTTGCTTACGCAATTAAAATGCTATTTAAAAATACAATTAAAGCTGGAGAGGGTGATGGGATTACGGATTTTACGGTATATCCTTTGGAAGGACTTTGGGAAACGATTGAAGAATTTGATAAAAGTAAATTGAAATACAAGCTGATGATTAAACAGCCTGATTTTATTGCACAGGATATATTTTCAAAAGCACTTGAAAATGTAAAAAAGAAAAAGCCTAATGAACTGTATGAGGAGATAATATTTGAAGAAATAGAAGACGGAAAGTCTATACAGGTTTTACACGTTGGAAGTTATGATGATGAACCAAATTCGTTTGATAAAATGAATGAGCTTGCTGGTGAGTGCAACCTTATACGAATAGGTGTAGTACATAGAGAGATATATCTGAGTAATAAAAATAGAACATCTGAAGAAAAACAAAAAACCATACTAAGATATTCAGTCAGATAGAACGTTCTTGTATCTGACTGAATATTACGTCCATGACGGAATTATCATTAATTGATTATGTAAAATCTTATTTTTACTCAAATAAAAGAGACGGCCATTGCCGTCCCTTTTACACTTTAAGTGCTTTAGGCTTTATGAATATATATGTATTGAACACTATACAAATTGAGATACGTAATATTAAATCCCGAGCTTCTCCTTCATATATGCCACATCTGTATCTTTACCGGTGTAGAGCTTAATCGCAATCAATGCTTGGAAAAGCATCATGCCCATACCATTGTATACTTTCTTAACACCAGCAGCTTTAGCTTGTTTCATCATAACTGTCTCGCGAGGAGCATACACTGTATCTGTTACGATGAGGTCTTCTTTAAAGAATGAACCATCTGGAATGTTAGACATTTCTTCAAGTGGATGCATTCCTACACCCGTAGCATCACAGAAAATATCTGCAGCTTGCATCTCTGCTTTTAGCTTATCTTTGTCAGCGAGATTGTACATGTATGCTTTGCACCCTGTTTCTTTATTGATTAGTTTTACAATTTCTTCTCCTCTTTCATAGAACTTATCCTTGATGTTGAAGACATGTAATTCCTTAATACCATCGAGCGCACCACGGACTGCAATGGCTGTAGCAGCACCTCCTGTGCCGACGAGAACCATTCTCATTCCTCTGAAATCGATTCCCTCCTCCTTTACTGCTTGCCAATATCCCATACCATCTGTGTTGTAACCCTTGAGCTTGCCTGTGACATTACCATTCTCATCACGAGTATTTACAACTGTGTTGATAGCACCGCACAGCCTGGCTGCTTCATCAACATTGTCGAGATACTTGTGAACAACTGTCTTGTTGGGCATAGATATATTAGAACCGAGCATTTTCAGAGCGCGTATACTCTCTACAGCTGGCTCAAGTGTGTCGTTATCCACTTCAAAAGCGAGTTGAATAACATCATCACCATTTTTATCATAAGCCAGACTGTGTGTGACTGGGGACTGCGTGTGACGAATAGGATAAGCCATTAGACCAACCAACTCTGTGTGACCTGTAATATTTGGCATTTTACACCTCTTTCTTGCCCGCTTAGGGCATCTAATTATTAACTAGTAACTGTCGATATATCTATGGTAACTCTTTAGGCTAACTCAATTTCACTGAGGTCTAGAAGTCCTCTCTTATCAAGAACGTTTAAGATTGCTCGACCATCCATTGTTCCTTCCATGATATGACGTGCACGAACTGAATCCCCGATATTGTAAATATCTACGTCAGTTTCATCGTATTCCTTGTGAAGATCATTGAGAATTGGATTATATGCGGCCAAACCAAGGGCACTGAATCCAAGGTCAAATTTAAGTTCTTCTACATTGCCTTCAGGAGTTTTAACAACTATAGAGTGTTCCTTAACTTCCTGAATTGCAGTATTAACGTACTGTTTTACGTTATTTACATCAAAAGTCTCTCTAATTGAGCACTTAGTTATAGGATCTGCAACCGCACCAATAGTAGGGAGCATGTCGACGATAGTACAGTCTGCGCCAAGTGGTGCAAAATACTCTATAATATCTAGACCTACAGAACCACCGCCCATTACGAGGACTTTCTTGCCCTTGCAAAAATTTTCAGGGTACTTTCCAGCTGTTACATTATTTATCATAATGAAGATATCATCTAAATTTCCAGCTGCTATATTTTCGCGAAGTCCCGGAATCGGTGGTAATACAGGATGTGATCCTGTGGCATTCACAACTATATCCGGATGGAATTTATTAATTTCCTCTATACTAGCCTCTGTATTCAAAAAAGTGTATAGATTAGGCAAGCTCTTAGCTCTGGCTCTTAGGTATTTTGGAAAGTCTTTCATTCTCGTTTTACTAGGAAGATCGGAGATAAATTCTGAAAGCCCACCAAGTTTATTGGATTTTTCGAAAAGAAATACATTGCAACCTACTTCTGCAGCAGTACATGCTGCTTCTAGACCGGCTGTACCACCACCAATCACTACTACATTGCAATTTTTATTTACTCTCAATTTTTTATATATATCACCTTCAGGAACTGCTGGATTCACTGTGCAACGGATAGGACGATTGATACCTATACGATTACCTGCACAGCCAACATTGCAGCTGATACATTTGCGAAGAAGATCTGTTTCGTCGTGTTCTACTTTTTTTACCCACTCTGGATCAGCTATTAGTCCACGACCGATACCGACAATATCTACATCTCCGCTTGCGAGAACATCTTCTACAACAGCAGGATCCCTGTAATTACCAGCATTGATTACAGGCTTCTTATACGCATCTTTGACTGCTCTAGCCATATAGTGTTTCCAACCATCAGGAAGGAAATTGGAGTCAATCTGATATTGTAGTGATGGGTTAAGAGCAGCAGACACGTCATACATGTCTACGAATTCATCGAGATATTGGAGATACTCGATAGTATCCTTCAATTCATTTCCACCAGGAACACGTTCTTCAGCTGAAATTCTAATGATGATAGGGAACCAATGTCCAACCTGTTTGCGGACCTCTTCCAGTACCATTCTTGGAAATCTCATGCGGTTTTCTACAGAACCTCCGAATTCATCTTCACGTTTATTGTAATAAGGCGAGATGAACTGAGACATTAGATAAGAGTGTCCACAGTGAATCTCTACGGCATCGAAGCCGATAGCTTGAGCTCTCTTGGCAGCTTCGCCATATTTTTTTACCGTTTCTAAAATTTCTTCCTTAGTCATCGGATGTGGCGTTTCGCCCCCGTCTTTTGTAGGAATGTTTGAGGATGAAACTGTAGGCACACCTGTTCTTGCAGATGAGGCAGATGCTCCAGCATGGTTAATCTGAATAGCGACAACAGCACCCTCTTTATGAAGACTTTCAACCAGTTGATAAAGTCTAGGCATGAATCTGTCATGATCAATTCTCAGCTGACTTGTTCCGTTAGAACCAACTGGGTACTGAACGTTAGCATTTTCTACAATAATAAGCCCTGTACCACCCTTCGCACGAAGTTTGTAATAGTTCATATGGCGATTACTCATTTCGCCACTTGCTTCGCCATAATTGCTACCCATAGGGGTCATAGCGATTCTGTTCTTGATAGTAGTGCGTTTAATAGTAATAGGTTCAAAAATGTGCGGATATCTCTTGTTCATAATAATCCTCTCTTTGTCCATAGAATTTTTATAGGCCATTTCATATCTGTGATAAGTTCATTGTATATGAGAAGATTGTTAAATAAAATTACATTTTAGTATGAATAATGATACATATAGGCTATTGATTGATATTTGTTTATCAAAAAAAGAGAGAAGTTATTCTCCCTCTTTTTCTTTACTGCAAAAGGATTTTACATATTCCTTGAAGTGTTTGGCAGCTGGCATTAAGAAATGATCCTTCATGCATATCATATATGTGTGGTGATAGAGATCAGCATCTTTAACACTATGTATAGTGATTTTTTCTTCATCCAATTCATCAATATGTGGCACCAACGCAATACCAAAGCCCTCGGAAACCATGGCATGAATAGAATGTTCATCAGGACATTCGAAGACAACATTCGGAGAGAGCGATAATTTCTCGCATAAATGCGCCGTATATTTTCCCATCCAGGCACCACGTTCGTAACTAATGAATGGGTGGTTGTTTAGTTCATTAATAGATACGAAATCTTGAGCATCAAGTGGATGACCTTTAGGAGTTATAATAACCAGCTCTTCCTTTATAATCGGATAAAAATCCAAATCTTCATCATTAGGTATGTGACCACCAAAACCCACATCAAGTTCACCAATCTTTAGCTTAGAGACAATAGCAGGGGTATGTCCTTGATAAAAGTTAAAGGAAATATTTTCATTATCTTCCTGTGCAAGAAATGATCGAACGAGATTGGGAATGTAATGGTTAGCCAACGGGTATACATAACCTATATCGATCTGACCGCCGCCCTTTGCTATTTCCTGCATTCGGTTAAGAGCTACATCACATTCACGAATAATTCTTTCAGCATATATAAGGAATATTCTTCCTTCCTTGGTGAGCTCTATTCCTCGGCCATTCTTATCGAACAGCAGTACGCCCAGTTCTGTCTCGAGAGATGATATTGAGCGCGATAATGAAGGCTGGGAGATATAAAGCTTCTCAGCTGCCTTTCGGTAATTTTCATGTTCAGCCACCGCTAAAAAATAACGTAATTGATTCAATGTCATAGTCGCACCTCGATAATATTATGCTCAATGTATTTGTATTCAATTAGATTTGCTATGTTATAGTGATTATATATCATCAATACCTTTAGTGCATTAATTATGCTATTAATTAGCATTGGAATACATTTGAAAATATTGATAAACTATACACAAATATTAGTTAAGTATTTAACATATAAAGTTAGGTGACGTTTATATATCTGTGATACATTTTAGAAATTTGAATTATTAAATCAACTTTGTGATGAGGAGAACACAAATGAACAAGAAGTATTTGCCAAGTGCATTAGTTATGTACTTAAACTATTTTTTACACGGTATAGGAGCTGCCATTTTAGGTCAAGCACTTATTAAAGACACACTTGCCGCTAGCTGGGGAGTCGAGGCTATGGCAATCACAGCTATTTCGGCGGCACTTGGACTAGGACGTCTTATTGCTTTACCATTCGCAGGACCGCTTTCAGATAAACTGGGAAGACGCGTTTCTTGCATCATAGGTGGACTTTCATACGCCATTTATCTTATCGGTCTAGCGGCAGCCTTCAATGCTGGATCTCATGGTGGATACCAGATAGCTTATATCTGTGCTATCGTCGGAGGTATAGCAAATTCATTCCTTGATACAGGAATTTATCCAGGTGTCGGGGAGATATTCTCAAAGAACCCAAGCGTTGCTACAATGGGAATTAAGTTCTTTATTTCTATCTCCCAGATGATGATTCCATTTATTTTAGGAATAACTGTTACTACAACAGCAGCAGGTATGAAGTCATATAATACACTATTCTATGTTGCAGGCGTTTGCTATATTATTCTTGCAGCACTGATATTATTCTTGCCACTTCCTGATGCAGATGCTAAAAAAGAGAAGAAGGAAGGACTTATTCAGAACATTAAAACTACTCACTTTTCAGTGGAGTCCATCGCTATGATTCTTATCGGATTTACTACAACAGGTACATTCCAGCTATGGCTGAATTGTGCGCAAAACTTTGCTAAAGAGGATGTAGGTTGGGAAGATCCATCAAAGATGCAGACATATTACTCACTGGGAACCTTCCTCGCACTGATTTTTACTGCTCTATTAACTAAGAAGATTAAAGATGTTCGTTTTATCTTTGTTTACCCAGTTATCTGTCTAGTGACTATGATTTCTGTATATCTTGTAAAATCTCAGACATTGTGTATCTTAGGTGCATTTATCATCGGTTGGGCAGGAGCCGGTGGATTGCTTCAGATTGCGACATCTGTATGCAACATGATTTTCCCTAAGATTAAGGGAACTGTTACCGCACTCGTTATGATAGCATCTTCTCTTTGCAATTACACATTGCTTACAGCTGCAGCAAAGATGAGTCCATCTGGCGTAATGATGATGAATATAGTGCTAACAGCAGTGGGTGTAATACTTGGACTATTCGTAAATATGCGCTATTCGAAGATGATAGAAATTAATAAGGAATAGAGGAGGCACAAGGCTATGAATACAGTGAAAGTTAGAAATGTTGAAATTGGTTCAGGCGTACCTAAGATTTGTGTACCTATCGTTGGTGTGACTAAAGAAGATATATTGGCAGAGGCAAAGAGCTTCGATAATATCCCGGTAGATGTAGTTGAATGGCGTGTCGATTGGTTTGAGAATGTATTTGATTTTAGCAAGGTAAAAGATACGCTCAAAGACCTAAGAGCAGTTCTCGGAGATACTCCATTGTTAATGACTTTCCGTACATCAAAGGAGGGTGGTGAAAAGTCTATTGAGATCGATGATTATGCAATGTTTAATATCAAGGTCGCAGAGACTGGATACGTTGATTTAATTGATGTGGAAGTATTCACTGGAGATGACGTCGTGAAGAAAATTATCGCCGGAGCTCACAATGCAGGGGTTAAGGTAATTGCTTCGAATCATGATTTCGACAAGACTCCAGATAAAGATGACATTATTTCAAGGCTTCGCAAAATGCAGGATTTAGGTGCAGATATTCTTAAGATAGCGGTGATGCCAACAAACAAGAAAGATGTCTTAACGCTCCTAGCTGCTACAGAGGAGATGTATAGTGATTATGCAGAACGTCCTATCATCACCATGTCTATGGCTGGAACTGGTGTTATTTCGAGACTTTGCGGTGAAGTATTTGGATCATCATTAACATTTGGCGCTGCTGGGAAAGCATCGGCTCCTGGACAGATGGGAGTAAACGATCTTAGCACCGTGCTCGCACTGTTGCATAACGCTTTATAAGTGATATATAATGCGTATGAGGCTGGATTCGATAGGGTCCAGTCTTTTCTTTTTTCCTTTACTATCCTGTAAATGCTTTACTTGAAAAGGGGAACGGTATGAAGAAATTGATTCATATTCTTGACGAAAGCCTTGAGGAGATTCTGTTAATTGGGCTTCTCATCGGGATGACATTAATTATGGGTATACAGGTAATATCGCGTTATATTCTAGGAATGTCTCTATCATGGTCTGAGGAAATAACACGCTACATGTTTATATGGAGTGGATTTCTTAGTGTTAGCTATTGTAGCAAGAAATGCTTATCTATCAAGATTGAGCAATTAGTATCTATTTTTCCTAGGCGCGGCAACGCAGTTATAAAGGTTGTGAATCATACCCTTGAGTTAATCTTCTTTATATATATGATTCCTGTTGCATACTCATATATGATGTCTGCAGCTCAGAGTGGACAGGTGTCTCCTGCCTGCTCGATTCCTATGTACTTTATACAAGCGGCTCCGTTCGTATCATTTGTTCTTGTGGCGTTTCGTATTGTGCAGCGCTGGATTATTGAATTTAAAATTACAATAGGAAAAGATGTTTATGATCCCGTGCATCCTGAACACTCTAGCACAGATGCTGTTATCAAGGCGAATGTAGAAAACCTTGATTCCACTAACGGGGGAGGTGAAGTATAAATGCCAATAGCTATGCTATTAATTATATTCGTTATACTTCTCATTATTGCCATACCAGTGGGTATCGCCCTTGGCATTACATCAGTCTTGCCGTCGCTTATAGACCCATCGTTCACAGTAGGTGCGAAATATATGGTGCGTGCTATGTTTGGTGGACTCGATTCCTTCCCTCTTCTTGCAGTACCTATGTTTGTATTGTCTGGAATCATAATGGCGAAAGGCGGAATATCTAAAAAACTCTTTGACATATTCGCATATTTTTTTGGAAATCGTACGGCCGGAATGCCTTGCGCGGTAATCGCTACATGTTTGTTCTACGGAGCTATTTCAGGTTCTGCACCAGCGACGGTAGCTGCTGTAGGTAGCATGACAATTCCTATACTTACAGAGCTTGGGTATGATCTTAAATTTACAACGGCCATCGTTGCAGTTGCGGGTGGTTTAGGAGTTATTATCCCGCCGAGCATTCCTTTTATAATGTATGGTATGGCATCAGGTGCATCGGTTAGTGAGCTCTTTATTGCTGGAATAATACCTGGACTGCTAATCGGAATCCTCTTAATGATTTATGCAGTTTATTATTGCCGTAAATATGGTGAGGATAAGGTTAGGATCCAGAAGGAAGTAAAAAAATTGCACAGCAGAAGCTTTAGGAAAGTATTTAAGGATAGCTTCTTTGCTATTTTGAGTCCAGTTATTATCCTTGGGTGTATATACTCTGGGATTGCATCACCTACAGAGGCTGCTGTAATCTCTGTGTTTTATGCCCTGATTATCAGTTTGTTAGTATATAAAAGCATCCAAATAAAGGATCTTAGAGACATATTTAAGGAAGCTATTCGAACCTTCACTCCTATACTCTTTATTCTTGCTGCTTCCACGGCTTTTTCGAGAGCTATAACGCTTATGCAGGTTCCTCAGTCGGTTAGTGAGATTATAAACTCAAATTTTCACAGCAAGATTATAATATTGCTTGTTATAAACGCCTTTCTGCTCATTGTTGGAATGGTAATGGATACAACGCCGGCGATACTAATTTTGACACCTATCTTGCTTCCTATAGCTACGAATATTGGCATGAGCCCTATCCAATTCGGAGTCATAATGGTCGTTAATCTTGCTATAGGATTTATCACACCACCTATAGGCGTCAATCTATTCATAGCAAGTTCCCTTACGGATGTCCCGGTTATGGATATTGCAAAAAAAGCTCTGCCTATGATTGGATATTTTCTCATAGCATTGCTACTAATCACTTTCATACCAGCTCTTTCGCTGGCTCTGCTATAGGAGGTATTGAATGAAAAATAAAAAAATTCTAGCCATAATATTATGGCTAATAACTTTGCTTATTCTTTCAAGCTGCTCTATAGAATCAAATGGTACAGATTATAGCAAGGTAAAAGCGAAAAAAATAGCTAAAGTTGTAAGTTCTGATAGTAAACAAAATTATGCATTGCCACTGGCTACTGCAAGTCCAAAGGATACAGTAACTCAGCTTTATGCAGAAAAATTTTCATCTGAAGTATATAGGTTAAGCGACGGGCGTATAAAAATCCAAGTTTATCCCAACTCAACATTAGGTGGAGATAGAGACCTTTTAGAAAGCTGTCGCGATGGGGATATCCCTTTTGTTGTGCAAAATACGGGACCACAAGTTGCATTTATGCCAAATCTTGCAGTGTTCGATTTGCCAGAAATTCACAATTCTATGAATGAATATAGGAAGACTTTGGAAAATGTAGAGTTCAGAAAAATCCTAAGTAAGACTTATAGAAACGGTGGGTATCATCTACTTGGGATGGCAGATCAGGGATTTCGCGTTATGAGCACAAATAAGAAGGTGCAGAGTATAAACGATTTCAAAGGTCAAAAAATAAGGACTATGGAAAACAGCTACCATCTAAAATTTTGGAAATGTATAGGTGCAAATCCGCTGCCAATGAGTTTTGCTGAGGTATATATAGGACTCCAGCAGCATACAATAGATGCACAGGAGAATCCTTATGAGGTTATCGTTTCCAACAAACTATATGAGCAGCAGAAATATATAATAGAGACTAACCATTTACCACATATGATTTCACTTATCATGAATGAAGATTTTTACAATTCACTGTCAACGAGAGACAAAAAGATTATGGACGAGGCAGCTGCTAATGCCACTATTTATGCTAGGAAGCAAGCTGATAAGCGTGTGCAGAAACAAATAAATACTATTAGAAGAAGCGGAACAGAAATCATTGAACTTGATGATGATACACGCGCAGAGATAAAATCAAGATCAAAATTGGTCTGGATGGAGATAAGGAAATACGTAGATAAAGAGATCTACGATACGTATACTAGCTCTAATTAAGATAATATGATTATAAAAGCAATGCCTTAAAGAGCAAGACATTGCTATATATCGCTGTTTATTCTGAACTGTGCAGCTTCCAAGCTGTCATCTACCCTGAACCTGATACTTAGTTCGGGGTATTTTTCTTCAAAATATTTCTTATTCTCGCAGCTGTTACCAACGGCATTTGAAAACCACTTAGGAGAAGAGAAAATATCTACTTTTACTCGAGTTATTCTCTGCTGATTTAAGACTTCGGTTTCTGAATTGCTATCTTGCAAAGGGTTAACCTTGAGCTCGCCTGACTTTTCGGTACATGTTCTGAGCTCGTCTACAATCCTATCAAGCTGCGGCTCGATTTTATCTCTCGCTATTCGCCCCTCAACGAGCTGCCTGAAAGCAGGGTGATACGTTCCGCCGTTTATCGATCCACCTTCACCGATAATATCAGTGCTCTTGAGCCCAACTCTCATAATCGTGATACCTGCATCATCGAGTATCTTATACATTGCCACCGTCCTTGTAACGGCTTCTTCTCTGCTTAGTGGCTGATATTCACCGCGCTCATACATTTTTAGTAGCTCTGTGTCATCAATAACTATGGTCGGGTATAACCTGGTTAGTGAAGGCTTTAGCTTAACAGTCTCTTTTGCTGAATAGATACACGTTTCAAGAGAATCTCCCGGAAGTCCAATCATCAGCTGGATTCCAAATTCAAATCCATACTCTTTAATCAGTGAGACAGCTTCGTATACAGCCGTGCTTGTATGTCCGCGAGTCGATCTACGAAGCACCTCATCGTCGAAAGACTGAACTCCGAGCTCAATCGTATCAACCAAGTATACCTTTAGATTGTCTAAAATCTCGCTGTCTATATAGTCAGGGCGCGTCGAAAGGTGAATCTTGTCGATGAGTCCTCTATCCTTATATCCCTTGGCAATAGCGAGGTATGAACTCTGTTCAGCGAGTTCGAGCCCTGTAAAGCTTCCACCATAAAAAGCAATTTCGACCGTCGGAACTTCTCCGAGCGTCGTGAGCCACGTGTCAATCGTATTTTTAACTTCATCTACAGTCGGGGCAGCCGTGCGAGCTGTGATTTTCCGCTGATTGCAGAAGACGCAGTCATTGGGACAGCCTCGGTGCGGTATAAATATTGGAATAATAGCGTGTTTTTTCATATATATCCTTATTCTGAATCTGTAACCGTAATTATTGAACCAATATCCTCGAGCTCGTACGAGTCAAACCACTTGCAACCAAGGCCTCGGGCCTCGATGAAAGAGGTAATTTTCTTAAGGTTTGGATGCGCCGAGAGGTCGCCGTTAAATATTATTTCATCATCCACGCGTCCACTCGCACCTCCGATAAATCCAGTATCGGCACCTCGCAGCTTCACGAAGCCTGGCTCGACTAGCAGCACGTTCATTCCTGCCATCTCACAAGGCTTTGCAATGCCTTTGTCATAAGTGATGATGGATTCTTCATCCACTATTATGGTGCTACACTTCGTATATCCCTGACGGACATCTACAAGCTTCAGTTCATCTCCGCAGCTCGCCATTGCAGCAGATAGGAGTTCTGAATCAGTTATATCCAGCTTGTGGATAAAAAACTTTCCCGTACATGTCGCATTGTATCTGCAGTCGTTTGGATAAACAGGACTTAGTTTATCAGAAACACCTTCATATATAGGAGATTCTGGCTTTGCACCTAGCTTGCACAGCAGCACATCTGGATGATTATCAACGAGACTCGACACCGTGCATAGTTCGGGAAATGTGCGGATAACATAACCTGAATTTTCAAAGTAAGAGCGGAGATCAGGGTGTGCCAATGATGAGAGATATGATAGCTTCATTGGTTAAGCTCTCCCCGCATGTCGGTTTCGATTAACCGGCTGATTTCGCTGTGCTCCAGACCTAGGCTGAAGAGGTAGTAGAGTTTAGCTACTGTCGCTTCAGTAGTCATATTTGAACCAGATACAGCACCTGCTTTTGCAAGCTCTGAACTCGTTTCGTATGCCCCAAGCCTGACTGTTCCCTGTGAGCACTGCGTGCAGACTACCACTGTAGTGCCATTTGCAATGGCGCGAGCGATGAGAGGTGGTAGCGCTTTGTCATAATTAGGTATGTTGCCAGTGCCAAATGTTTCTAGTACGAGAGCATCGAGTCCGCGCGTCACAATTGGTGCAAATAGCTCAAACTGGATTCCTGGAAATAGCTTTATAACACCAACCTTCGCAGGTTTAATCGACTGAACGAGGAGCTCTCCGCGAGACTTCGGCATCAAGCGAGGTTCATTATAATTGATGTCTATTCCGGCATTTGCAAGCGGCGGATAATTCGGCGAAGAAAATGCGATAAGCCCATCTGCTGAAACTTTCATGGCTCGGTTGCCACGTAATAGCTTGTGCCCAAAGTAGAGCGCTACCTCGTTCACCTTGCCAGAAGCAGCAACCAATATGGATGTAATGAGGTTATCCTTTCCGTCGCTTCGGAGCTCGCAAAGTGGAATTTGTGACCCGGTGAAAATCACAGGTTTATTAAGATTCTCAAGCATAAAAGAAAGCGCAGAAGTGCTGTACGCCATGGTATCTGTGCCGTGTAGCACGACAAATCCATCGTAATCGTCGTAGCGAGATGCGATTGATTCGGCAATCATATTCCACTGAACGTAAGTTATGTTGGATGAATCGAGAAGTGGCGTGAACTCAACGAGTTCATACTGCGGCATTCCATCAGAACGGAGGTCGTCGATGCGGTCTAGCTCATGCTGAAAGTGACCAGCCAATGGTGCGTAGCCAATATCTGTTCTAGACATGCCAATTGTGCCACCTGTGTATATGAGGCAGATTTTTTTATTTTCGATTTTCTGTGCTTGCTCTGTTACGGTCATAGGATACCTCGCAATTCGTATGTAATTGTAAATATTTAATATGTACACGACCATGATAATAGTGATATACGCGTATAATTGATTATATCATGCAGCGATTTGAATATGAAAATGCAACATTGATAAGTAATTGATTTTATTATATACTTTATGGGCAACTTCAATATGCTGCTGTGGCTCAATGGTAGAGCACTTCACTCGTAATGAAGTGGTTGCGAGTTCGATTCTCGCCAGCAGCTCCAAAAGTAAAAGCCTTGAAAACGCCTTTGTATTGGCGAATTCGAGGCTTTTTCATTTAAATAATTTTTTAAATTTGAATCTTCCTAGTGAGCCCTCGCAGCATAGATATTAAGTAAAATCGATCCAATAGAGAAGCTGACTAGTCCAGATACAGGAAATTAATAGCAAAATCTAATTCGCAAAATGTGTATGCATCGTCTTCCACTGTCTAAGCTTGATATTCACCCAGAACCCATAGATTCCCAACGTTACAATCGTAAGCAGAAGCCACTTTATCCAATTCCCGAATAGCTGCACAGCGGTGCCATCAAATTCTAGGCGCCTACCTTCTATTACCGTGTGCTTTATTTCCCAGTTGTAAATCATGCAGTACGCCCAAGGCAGACAAATGCCGAGGGTTGCAGTTGTAATAAGTATGCCAATAAGGCTATATCCAATAAGCTGAAATAACCCGCTATCAAAATATGATTCTTCGTGATTCATAGTTCTGCTCCTCCTCTAATTATAATAGTAATTTTGCATGAGTTGTAGATTATCATTTACGAGAGTCCATGTAAATAGGGTAGATAACATTTTTTATTCCTGCTAATCAATAGAAAATGATGAAAATATAGGATAACTAAATAGGGAACTATTTAACCTGATTAACCGATAAAATACTTGAAAATACAAAATCCTTAATATAGAATCATTCTGTTAAATGACACACGTTTTTTAAGTGAGAGGTTGAAATGGAAAGAAGGAGCTATAACTCTATACTGGCATTTATATGTAGCAGTCTCGTGTTGCTATTTTTTTTGGTCGTATTTTACCCAATTAATGTAAATGCAGACGATGAAAACCCAACGTGGGATGCGGAGAGCGATAAAGTATACTATCTATCGCTTCCGTCAACAGATGGTTCGCATAGTGATTGCACGCTTGTTCAAAGCAACGGTAAATTTGGTATGATCGATGCATCAAACCCTAGCGAATACGGACCATATGCTGCTCAGGGTGGTAATGGCAAGACCGTAGCGGAGTTTATGAGAAAACTAGGCGTTAAGCATATTGATTTCGCTGTTGCTACGCATGCGCATTCAGATCACATAGGTGGATTTATAGATTTGGTTGACGAGAAGAATTCCGATGGAAATCCATTCTTTGACTCAGATACAGTTTATATCCATAAGAAATATTTAAATTGGGCTCCTAAGTATGAAGATCCGACATGGAAGACCGCTGAATACTTTAAGGAAGTTTCAAGAAAACTAACCGAGGCAAAGGTTACTATGGTCGATATCACTTCCGACGATACGAGTGCGCTTTCTAAGTTGGATGCAACGATTACTAGGAAGGGAGATTATAGCGACAATATTAGCTTCAAGTTTGGAAACCTAGATATCGCGCTGTATAACCTAAGCAGCATTGTCAACAAAGAAGGTTATACGGAGAACGACAACTCCATAATCACGCAGATTACAAAAGGACTACATAATGCGGTAATACTCGGAGACGCATCTGCGATGATCGATTATAAATATGGAGAGGTTATTTATAAGAAGTCTGGCACGATAGATACTCTAAGAACTGGTCATCACGGAATCTCAAGTGCAAATGGTAAGCAGTTACTTGAATTCCTAGAACCTAAGAACTTTGTACTCTCATCAAATGGACCGCTTCGTCAACTGTCATATAAGCTATATGCAGACAAGCACAATACCCCAGCTTACAAAGCGATTGAAAATGTTGGTGCTATCGTAGAGGACTTTGATAAGTCATCCACAGATATGCAGACTTTTGCAGATGAATCTTGCAGAGCTTTAGTAAAGGCAAAGACATACCATCCTATTATCAGAGGATGGCAGATCTGGGGAGATGCTACCGCACCAAACGGATGGACTTACGCTTATATTAAAAATGATGGAAAATACGCTACCGGATGGCAATATATCGATGGAGCTTGGTATTGCTTCGACTCGGAAGGCTATAATTTAATGCTGCAGGACACTGTATATTACGACAAAGCGGCAAAAAAGAAATATGTATTAACGAGATCTGGAATCATGGGCACTGGCTGGGTTAAAGCCAAGGATAAGTGGTATTTCGCAGATTCGTCGGGTGCACTCAAGACAGGTTGGATAACGTACGGAAAAGACTGGTGCTTCATGGATAATGATGGTGCTATGCAGACAGGCTGGGTAGAAGACGGTGGTCACAGATATTTCCTTGATGCGAGTGGATTGATGAAAACTGGCTGGGTACAGGACAATGGCAAGTGGTATCTTCTAAATTCCAGCGGTGCAATGCAGAAGGGATGGCAGTACACTGGCGGTGCTTGGTACTACCTAGGTAGCGACGGAGTTATGCAGATTGGCTGGATTCAGGAAGGTGGCAATAGCTATTATCTAAGCTCCAGCGGTGCGATGAAGACCGGCTGGGTACAGGATAATGGCAAGTGGTTCTATCTGAATTCAAGCGGTGCAATGCAGAAGGGATGGCAGTACACTGGCGGTGCTTGGTACTATCTAGGTAACGACGGAGTTATGCAGACTGGCTGGATTCAGGAAGGTGGCAATAGCTATTACCTAAGCTCTAGCGGCGCGATGCACAAAGGATGGGTAAAGCATTATGGCGTATGGTATTACCTAGGACAAGACGGCGTAATGTATACCGGCACACATGTGATTGATAACACAACATATAATTTCGATACAACAGGGGCACTAGCATAGCAAGGCTAGTGCCTCTTGCTATAACAGTAAACCATACGATAGTTGTCAAAGGAGGTTTAGGAAAGTGGACCAGATTCAGCTAGCACAGCAGATATGCCAGGAAGCGCACTACGAACAATTCGATAAGGCGGGACAGCCGTACTATCTGCATCCATTCGCAGTCGCAGATATGTGTGAAACGGAAGAGGAAAAGGTAGTCGCTTACCTTCATGACGTACTCGAGGATAGCGAGTATGACGAGGTGTATTTGCGCATGTGCGGATTTAGCGATAAGGTTGTTGAAGCGGTGAAGACCCTTACGAAAGACCTAAGCGAAGACTACATGCAGTACATAGATAGGGTATCGAAAAATAAGCTCGCGACTTCCGTCAAGCTTGCCGACCTAAGTCATAATATGGATATCAGACGCATAGAGCATCCTGGTGCGGAAGATTATGCGAGAGTCGAGAAGTATAGGGCGGCGATGAAGAGGCTTTTGCAGGGAAGTTCTCATTAAATAGAAGTGCAAAATAAATTGCTATTGAAAATATTAATAATTACAGCTAAGTATTAAAATTACTGATTTTAATACAAAATCCTTGTTTGGTATACTCGTAATAATAAATCGATATTATTTAAACAAGGAGGATACAATGAAAAAAGAAAAAAGTACCCTTATGATTATTACTGGGCTCGTGGTCGGCGCGGCAGCAGTACTTCTCGTCAAGTATGGCAACCCTGCTAACATGGGCTTTTGTATTGCATGCTTCCTGAGAGATGCTGCAGGTGCTCTTAAGCTCCACAATGCTCCAGTTGTGCAGTACGTTCGTCCTGAGATAATTGGACTTATTATTGGTGCATTTATCATGTCCGTTTGCGGAAAAGAATTCAAAGTTCGTGGCGGTTCCTCACCGATGACAAGATTCGTGCTTTCATTCTTCGTCATGGTAGGAGCTCTAATGTTCCTCGGCTGCCCACTTAGAATGATTCTCAGAATCGCTGGTGGGGACTGGAATGCAATTATCGGTCTGATTGGATTCTTCTGCGGAATTATCGGCGGAATCGTATTTCTCAAGAAGGGCTTCACGCTTAAGAAGTCAGTTCCACTAGGACCAACAGAAGGCATAGCAATGCCAGCGATAACAGTAGTACTATTCGTTATCCTATGCGCATTCCCAGCACTTCTTGTATTCAGCAAACAGGGTCCTGGAGCTATGCACGCACCACTCGCAATTTCGCTAATCGCAGGGCTTGTTGTCGGTGTTCTAGCACAGCGCACTAGACTATGCATGGTTGGTGGACTTCGCGATGCAGTGTTATTCAAAGATTTCTATCTATTATCTGGATTTATTGCAATATTTGTCGCAGCTCTCATTGGAAACATAGCACTTGGCTTCTTTCACGCAGGGTTTGACAAGCAGCCAATCGCATTTAACGACTCTCTATGGAACTTCCTAGGAATGGTCCTCGTAGGACTGGGCTCTTGTCTACTCGGTGGTTGTCCACTTCGCCAGGTTGTGCTCTCAGGTGCTGGAAATGCAGACTCGGGCGTTGCAGTTCTCGGACTAATCGTTGGAGCAGCCTTCTGTCACAACTTTGCACTAGCATCGACACCAATGGGACCAACGCCAAATGGCAAGATTGCAGTTGTGTTCGGAATTATCGTTACTTTAATTATCGGTCTGATGAATATAAGAAAAGCTAAGGAGGCATAAAATGACTAAGGTAGATGCAAGAGGGTACTCGTGCCCTGAACCAGTAATTATGACTCAGAACGCTGTAAAGGCTGGAACACCTGTTGAAGTTCTCGTAGACAGCATGACACCAGTTAAGAACATATCTAGATATGCAGCGAACAACAAGCTATCTATGGAATACAGTGAAACGCCAGAAGGCGATTACCTGATTACTCTCAAGTAATGTTTATCGCAACTTTTCATACGCATTTTGGAGCACAGCAGTTTCACAAGCAACAGAAAAGCATAGATCAAACCGCAACACTGATGCCGGTGCCTAGAGCTCTTAGCGCAGCCTGCGGGATATGCGTTTCGTTCGAGGTGGATAATGTCGCAGAACTCGTAGCAAATCATCCTGAAGATATCGAGGGAATATATCTGAGTGAAGGCTCGAAGTTCAAGGTTCTGTTCGAGGCTCCAGAAGAATAGCGTGATATACGTGATATAAATAAGCAATTTAATCAGGAACTGAAATGACCAGCCGTATGGCTGGTTATTTGCTTATAGGCTTACTAATAAAACGATTAACAGGGTTTAGAACATGTATTCCTCAGATAATCTGAAAACCTACATCTTCTCTGCAAACAGTCCTACCTTCGACTTCAGGTCGATAGGACCGTAATATGAAACGCATACGTAGGTACTCCCTTTTCTTAGGAAGAGTAGCTGGTCACGTTTTGCAGTAGTATCATTTGCCATCTTCTCATCTACGATATATGCAGCGTAGTCGAGGCCCTTGTAATCGAAACGGTACTTGTCAATAGATTTGATAGACACTTTGTCACTAAACCCAGTGAGCTCGTCTTTTATATTATATTTCATGAATTCAGATGCGACTTTAGAAGACCTTGCTTTGTAAAGATTAACGCTGTAATAAAGTTCCCTTACAGTATCTTCATCATTCTTAGTATCTTTTTCTACCTCAAGCACCTCAGACACCATTCTAGGCATCAGTAGAGTTTTATCCTGATTGACATCAAAGGTTATCATATCGCCTTCGCCATCGTGGTAGTACTCGATTTTCTTATATACAGTCTTCCACGTATCAGGGTCAAATTCCGAGAAGCGCACAATCTCATTGCCCTTGTACTTAAGAGCCTGGGTGAAGTCGCCGGATGATGAGATATTCACTGTCCGAGTGATGCCAATGATGTTCCATAGGGTTAGGACGATTAAAGTTATAATAAACGTCGCATTGACATAATATTTCAATCTGAATCCCGAAGCCCCATAAAAATCCTTCTTTCTGTTCCTATTCAGTATGCTGATATAAGTGAACATATATTGAAACCAGAACAAAAGCGCCAACGGTAATCCAATAAAAGTCATCGCCAAAGTGGAAAGCGGTTGATCAGCACTGCTGTAGAGAAGTTCTGAAGGTGATATAGTGAATCCTTGCCAACTTGGGCTGATGCTAAAAAGTAATTCTGCAAAAAGAATTAGCATCCAAATAAAATTAGTAATCAAGCTCTTTCTATAGTACTTATGCTGACTCTGCACATCCGTAAATGGCTCTGGGGCATCCGGATCATCTGTGTAGAATATCATTACTGAACCAGAACCGTATATCAGATGCCAACCACAAGAAGCATATAAATCCAGTTCCTCCTGCGTCGTCTTGCTATGCTTGTATGGCAATATGCGATACCGCCTATCTCTTGGCTCGTCAACGGTGAATCTGCAAGTAAGTAGATTATCGTTAGCGAGCAGCAGACCTTTTCTTGCCTGATATTCAAGCCAGTTCTGCTTATAAAACATATCAACTATGCCAAAAGGGTCATATTTTAATTTCGTTTTCTTATCCATGACACACCTCGTGTTGAACATTTTGCGATAACAATGGAATACAATGTAGCTACATCTTCGATGCAAAGAGCCCAACCTTCGACTTCAGATCGACAGGACCGCTATATGTAACAACGACATATTTATTTCCCTTTCTGAGGAAAAGCATCTGTGTATCTAATGCATATGCAAATTCATCCGTTTTAGAAGCTCTGATATATGCCGCGTAATCTAGACCACTATATTTAAACTTCATATCTCGGATGCGTCTCTCTGATACGTCGAAATTCATTCCTTCCAGCTGATTTTCTATATTAGATGACATAAAGCGTGCAGCAATTTTAGACGACTTAGCCTTGTATAGCTGAACATGATAGTTAAGCCCTGCCACTGGTGGATTACCCTTATCTGTTTTAGAAGAGACAGATAGGTCTTCCGAGGACATCTTTGTCATCATGACATTACGGTCGTAACTTGTCTCGTATGTTATGTCAGGATTATCGATATTGTTATTACCATTTCTTACTATCATATTCGAATGGACCTCATCCCAAGCGGATGGGTCAAATTCGGAAAACCTTACAAGCTCAGCATCCTTATATGCCAAAGCTTCTTTGAAGCTGCTTGTCATGACTCTCTTATCTGGCACGAAGATCACATATATAAAGAGACCCACCATCAGCACGATAATCGCATTAGTTAAAATCATATTTACATAACGTCTGGACTTAAAGCCGTAAGTCCTTTTAAAAGTTTCTCTTTTCAGTTGCCATATTAACCTAACGTATTTAAAGATAATCCCTAGATAGAACAACACTAATAATGGACATATCACTAAATATAGGCATATGAGTGGAGATGGCTGATCAGCTAACTGATAATAAAAGTCAACTGGATTTAAGATAAAGCTATACGTGTTGGGTCTTAGAATCCACAGTATGTAAATCGCAGTAACTATAGATGTAATGAGTGTAGAGAACAATCGCTTAACATAATACTTCTTCTCCGTAACTACATCTGTAAAAGGCTCGGGCGCATTCTGATCGTCTGTATAGAACACAGTCGATGCATGCGTTCCTCGCACACATGTCCATCCGCAGGACTCATATATATCCAGCTCTTCCTGTTCAATCTTCTTTCTTTTCTCTGGCAGAATTCGGTATCTTCTTTCAGTTGGCTCGCCATATGCAAAGTCGTATATAAAGTAGCCAGTATATGTGAGAAGGAGCCCTCTCCTAGCCAGATCCTCAAGCCAATTCTGTTCCTGATATATGTCGGAAAGACCAAAATAACAAATCTTCTGTTTAATCCTATCGCTCATAACTGCACCTCCGTGCATCACTAAGGCATGCTTCTAATCTACAGATTTCATCCTGATATAACTGTTCTCCGCGCTCTGTAATGCTGTAAGAAATTCTCCTGCCATCTGGGGGCAGCTTACGTATTAATTCCTCTGCCTGAAAAAGTGAGAGGAGTGAGTACAGAGTCCCTGGTCCGAGCTTGACCCTTCCGTCCGTGAGATCATTTACATAACTCGATATCTCCGTCCCGCACATATCAGAGCGGTGGAAACAAAGCAGTATGTAGAACATCGGCTCGGTTAATGGTTCCAATGATTTTTTTGCCATGTATAGCACCACCCATTGATCAAATTTGCTGTAAGCTTTTCTAATATCGTTAATCGATATTTCTAGCTAAAATATAATATCGTATTACGATATTGTCAATGAGATTTATGCAAAATAATAGCATGTACTTTTTTAGTACATGCTGGTCATCTATATAAGTGACTTTAACTATCTCTGTTGCCCGATTTCCGAAGCAAAACATAGAGCTATATCGCTGGCTATATCTTCAGACTGCTTTAGATAGCCGAGATTTTCCTGCTTGAATTTAGAATATGTCCAGCCTGATGCGCGAAATACTTTTCCGTACGCAGTCCAGACAGCGAGAGTTGTAGCTCTCATGAGGAGCCGTCTTTGAAGCTTAAGACATCTGCCTTGCTTAAAATGGCCTAGTGTATAAGATTGAAAAATCACGTGAGGAAGCTCATCGTGAAGCATCTGAGCGCAAATTCTCTTTAGCGCCGGTGAGTTCGTAGCATCACTGAGAGCTGAGTAATAAGAGAGGGCTATAATCTCTGCCGTTACGAGAGTTACGACCTCAGGGCGGATATCGCTGCGTCTACGGAGGCGGCGAAATGTCTTATCGAGGAAATTGCTCTTACGGAGCGGAAGCTCGTAATAGCGCATAAATTCGCCTAGGTATGAGGAGTGGAAATTCTCCTCTCTTATAAATAGTTTCATGACCTCGGGATATGTAGGTTCATTAAACTTGCGAGCGAACCCCTCTGCCGCCTTGAGCAGATGAATCCCATCGCTATGCTCACCGATTTGAAACGCAGAAACAGAAGGCAGTATCAGTGCCTTGATATCGGCAGGTAGATTGGTCTCATTCGAGAAATCTATCTGCAGCCTGTGCTTATCATTTTCTCGTAAAAACTCCATCCACTCGTCGTAGCTGTATTTTACCGATGTATCATTTCTGAGTTCGATCATGTGGCCTCGCTTGTCTCGATTTACTTAATAATTCTTGTGTGAAATATTACAATTGTAAATTTCATAGTGTACCGTATAAATATTATATTCAATACTTGTATTTTTTGTGTGTAAATGTTAATTGTAAGTTAGATAATTTAATTTCAAACATATATATAATACTTTTGGAGGTACTTATGAAGATGTTAATTAATCTAGTAACGAGTATATGCCTTATTACATTAATAGCGCTATTTGAATATAATAAGATTAATTTAATAATATTTGTTGTTCTTTCAATCTTATGCTTGATATTAAACTTTTCACTAAAAAAAATGAAAAATACAGACATGTGAGATATAGAGCTGGAATGCGTTTGGTTAGATATTCATACGAAATAGGAGGTGTTTCACGAAAATGAGGTTTATGAAAAAAATGAGTAATTTATATAAAAATATAATATATATCTATGAAGCTGTTTTCTTTATGGCTTATGGAATATATACCATGTTTGATGTATCCCCATTACATTCTGCTATTAAAACTGGATCGGCAATATCCATTATATTAGTCTTAATATATACATATAAAATGCTCGAGAAAGAAAAGAAAGATGCTAACATGACGGTTATGTTTCTATCGTTAAATTTTATGATTATTGTAGGGTTAGGTATTCATTAAAGTTGCATATCCTATCGTTATAGAAGTAACATTGTATATAAATAAAGCTGTGTTATATTGTTAATAACCAAGAAATGATATTAAGCGTCATGTATACACGCAAAAGAAAAACCAGGAGTGCCAGCTCCTGATATGTTCGTTATTATAACAGAAGCAATTAATAACTGAAAATCCGGCACTATTATACTGAAAAATAGCCTTTTTAGTATTCTCTCATATGTTATCATAGTGACAGATTAAGTCTCAAAAAATTAGGTGATATAGATGCTTACAAAGAAACAGTTTCAAACAAAATATAACTTAACGAAGAGAGAAGTAGACGGTATCTGCGAATACTACGGGATAAAGAAGGATAAAAGGCAGTTTCAAATTCCTGACGATACCGAACCTGTTTACATACCCGATAAGAGGTTTGTAAATAAGGAGTTGCGTTTATACTTGTTCGTTTCCGACGCAATTCAGAGGAAGGTAAAGCTGGTACCAGAGTTATTCTACTCGACGGACGATGAAGTGCGAACTGTAGTGAGGGTTATGCGTGATAAAGGGCTTCTCGTCAGAATTGAAGGTAGACCAGAAGATAGTTTAGAGTATCAAGATTATATTCTTGGGCCTGAATTTGCGGACTGGAAGAGAAATGCCACGGATAATTTCAAGCTGGTTAAGGAAATCCTGGGAATCGCAGTTGAGTCTAGCTCGAAGGGAGCTACGTCTGCGGTGCTTGAGCACTATACTAGTATGTAAAAGAATTTTGACAAACAAAAACACCGCAACTCGTTAGAATTGCGGTGTTTTTAAATGGTGTCCCGAAGAGGATTCGAACCTCCGACACCCGCTTTAGGAGTACAGCTTAATAATCAGTAATTTCAATGGCTGTAGCACCTATTATCGCAGAGAGTAACACGGTATCACATTAACGCTGCTGCCTGGTTTATAATTTCAAAATCAACGTGAGTATATATATTGGCTGTCATTTGAATGTCAGCATGCCCCATCAGATATTGAGCTGTTCTAATATCCACGCCTCGCTTTTGTAGATTCGTGCAAAACGTGTG
Source organism: Mogibacterium neglectum (assembly GCF_030644205.1). Taxonomy (NCBI): domain Bacteria; kingdom Bacillati; phylum Bacillota; class Clostridia; order Peptostreptococcales; family Anaerovoracaceae; genus Mogibacterium; species Mogibacterium neglectum. The sequence goes on along the minus strand of NZ_CP128647.1, from coordinate 1,637,067 downwards.
GCGCAACGAATATGCAGAAATATCTGTAGCTAGTGGGTATGGTGGAAGCAACTGATTTCTATATATCTTACATCCCATATCAATATTCATTAACCTGCAGAGGTGTGCCCATACTCGCCTTTTGTTATCTTTATTCAAAGCTTTTCCATATCTATTTTTACAGAGTAGCTCAAAAGGACTAGCTGAAGAGGGAATAAATCTTGCAAGTCCATCTACAATAGGAACGTATCTATCTGCAGCCTTTGTCTTGGTGCCTCTTATATGCAAGTATCTGACATCCTCACGCATTACTATATCTCTGAATTCAACTGATGAAGCTTCAGATGGTCGGCATCCAGCATAGTACATTAACGCAAAATAAAGAGGCTCATAATGGTTGTCTAGCACATTTAAAAAATGCTTCTCTTCCGAAACTGTAAATGATCGTCTAGGATTATAGTATCCAGTTGGTTTTGCGAGGTGCTCCGTTGGGTCACTGCTAATAAATTTATTGATTTTCGCATACTTAAATATAAAACGTAACATTTGATAGGTATCATTTATAGTGGCCTTAGACTTATCAGCCTTTAGATTTAATACCTGCTGACACACGATAGGCGATACATCTTTGAGTAGCATAGATCCAATCTCCTTGAGGACATATGACTGCATTTTCTGTAGATACTTCTCACGAGTGATAGAGCTTTGCCGTACCTTATATGTCTCAACACACTCAATCGCCCATGATGATACTGTTCGTTTTGCAGGATTAACCAATTCATCATTCTCAAGAGCTTGACGTTTTAATACAAGTTTTTCAATCGCTTCTCGCTCAGTCTTTCCATACACACAATACCGTTTACCATTATATGTGAATGACCTACGAATATAATCCATATCAGCCTCCTTGATTTAGGCACAAAAAGTACCCTGCTTGTAATAACAAGGCATCGCTGATATACTCATGTTGGAACTTTGTGTATCAAGCGATGCCAATTTCTATAACCGTGCCTGTTGCCGCAGGTGCGGTCATTTTTTCTTATTAGAATGAAGATAGAAATATTCTAGCGGATGTAAGCCATTCATCACTTCCCAGCACAACTCGATATCTAGTAGACTTTCCATTTCCAATCTTTTCTATTTTTCCGTCGTTTACTAGTTTTGCTAATATATTTCTTACCTTGTATTCAGTGAATCCCAAATTAGATTGTAATTCTTTAGTAGAAACTTGCACTCTGGATTTAACTATATATGAAAAAACAGCTTTTTCATCATTAGAAAGTTCAGGATATGAATCAACTAAATCTATATACCAAATTGTTAACTCTGTATAATCTATGCATGTTTTTAACTCTGGCATACGAAAAGAATGCCTCGTTGTAGTTTCATATATTTGAGGTCCCCCGCCCCCTTGTCTTTCTGAAGCACCTATATATCTAAAGAAGGTCATTATAAGTTCGTTTCGTGGTATTGATTGACCACCTCTAAAAAATTGTCCTTTAGTTATAAGCATCTGCCCGGGGTTTGTGAAAGTAATCCAACCGTTATGCATAACGATTTTTATTGACGGTGATGCAAGTTCATAGTCTGCATGTGCTAGACAATTAGTAAATGCTTCACGAACTACTGTATCAAAGTCAGCAGTGGTTGTTCTAACTTGATTTTCATCTAAATCGAAAGCTTGATTTAGTTGATTCTTCATTTTTGCTGAGACGGACATAAAAAAATTATATATATTCATCTCAATTTCTGAAAGTTCGTCGGTAGCAACTCTATCTATCCATCTGCTTTCTGAACTTGACCTATTCTGAAAATCCAGGAAGTAGTTTGGGAAAAACTTTCGTATAGATTGGTATTTACCTAGGAATAAAAGAGTACCTTTTTTAATACGTGAAACATTTGAATCATCTTTTGTTATAGCTCCAATCCTCAATAAAAAATGCTCTTGAGACATCTCGGGATCAATGATGTGCGGATTCCTAGAAGTAACTGTTTCTTTGAACAAAGCAATAGTAACAGGATCAAGATCACTAAGTTTTGCATCAAGCAGAATATCACTGCTAGAATTTGGAGTTGCATTTCTAATGAAGGCACGCAGTTGCGCATCTGTAATTTTGCGATCCCCATCACCTGATCTTATGTAAGCGTTGGAATAATTTCCATTGAGAAACACAGGTTTGTGCAGGTAACTCACTTCAGGGATGTCAATCATTAATATAGATTTGTCACCTTGTGTAAATACGCGAATCGAATCATTAGACAATGCATTAAAACTAACTTTTTGTTGGTTTGATAGTTGATCCCATAAGACCTTCATAATCTTATCAGGATTAATTACTCCCACAATTTCGTTGTACGGTTGTGATTCCTTTACTCCTAAAAAAATAACTCCACCATCTGTGTTACAAAAAGCTGAATACGAAGGCCAAAACTCTTTGGGTAACTCTTTATGTGCTGCTTTTAGCTCTACCGTTGAACTTTCTCGTAGTTCTTTCAACAAATCAAACATAGTCAAATCTGTTTTCATTTTTACTCCTTTCAAATCACGAGCAAATCACGAGTATAAAAAAACAATGGATCCATTGGAATTCAGGCATTTAGCTAATGAATCGCAATATCAAATTGACAAAATCACGAGCAAATCACGAGCAAATCAACCTTGCCATTATAAACTAAACCGTTGTTAAATGCGACAACAGTATAATCAATCTATACTACCTAGCATGATAAGTACCAATACACTCACCAACAATTAATGATTATTACATCAAGACAATTGAAAAAAATAGTTATTGTTGATATACTTACCCCGAACATTGAATCTCGCAATAATGCTGAGATATAGCCGTTACTGTTGGCGCAGGGCGGCTATTTTTATTAAAAAGACTATTTGTCTTCTTCAGTGATATTCTTTGATTTAATGATTGCAACAACAGCAAGTATTGCACAGATTAAGCACCAACCAGCCCAGATTTTTAGATCCTCATAACTGCCTGCCATTGTAAAACCAACAATTGCAGCTAAACCATACATGATAATTAATGCAATGTGAGCACCCTTTTTAACGCTTTTTCTAACTACAATTGCTGTGATGCCGGCAGCAATTAAGAGAATTGCTACTAAAAATCCAGCACTTCCACTTGCTTCTCCGTTCTCAGAAAGAGAGTTGCCTAAACCAACAGCCATTGATTGGAATAATACAAATGCAGCTAAAACAATTGACAAGATTCCAGATATCAGCTTCCATGTTTTCATAATAGTTCCTCCTATTAAATAATAATAAATATATCTGCAATCACTCCTAAGATGTACAGAGTGGTATTGCCATAGCATGAGCCATTAACTCTATAATTTATCGAGCATGATAGGTGCCTATACACTCACCAACAATAACTACATCATCTGCATCAACAAATTCAGCTGTATAATCTGAGTTACATGGTTGGAGCATCATCTTATTATCCACCTTGTATAGTTTCTTTAAAGAAGCGGACTCTTCAGCACCATAGCATACTGCGTATATCTCGCCATCTACAAAATCAAAATCTTTCCTCAGGAAAGCAACATCACCATCATAGATACCAGCATCGACCATAGAGTCACCTTTAACTCGTAGACAGTAATCAGCCTTGATAGATCTATCCACTAAGAAATAACCCTCGAAATTCTCCTCGCAGTGAATACCATTCCCGGCACAAATAGTACCTAGGATAGGAATTTGTCGACCAGCTGGCACCATGATGTTTGATGGAAGAGGACGCTCTTGAGTAAATGGCTTTTCGTAACTTTGAACTCCCGCTAGTCCGACAGGTTGGTTTTCGTCAACCATAGTTAGAAGCTCATCTAAAGAAATATTCATTGCATTAGAGACTTTATAGAATGTCTCTAATGACGGAACTATCGACTCACCAGTCTTTGGATTTACATTCCTCTCAAGCTGATTAATATAGGCAGTTGATAATTTAGCTAACTTTGCAAATTCAACTAAAGACATTTTATTGTGTGTCATCCTAAAATTGTAAATTACATCTCCTAAGTGCATAATAGTTTCCCTTTCTCCTTGTATAGCTAACTATACAAAAGAAAAAAAGTACAGTCAACTATAAAAAGGGGTTGACACAAAAATTATAGTCGACTATAATTTCAGACAAAGGAGGTACAACATGGATTTTACAAACCTAAAAGAAATCAGAAAAGCAAAAGGGCTTAATCAAGAGGAATTATCCAGAGAATCAGGGGTTGGCAGAATCACAATTAGTCGACTAGAAAGTGGAGCACTCAAGGAATCGAGCGTGAGCACCTTGATGAAAATTGCAAAAGCTTTGGATTGCAATGTAGAAGATATAACTGGTTCTTTCGATGAACAAAAAATATAGTCAACTATAAAACGGCGATGAAGAGGGAGGAAGAAATGACAAAAGGAACAATGATAACACTGAGCGGATTACGTAGCCAGGAAGATGCAAAGCGAATAGTTATAGTGGTAAACGGAGAAAAAGAATTTAAAACCTTAAAGGCTGATTCAGAAAAGGACTCTGAAAAAGAAGAGAAATCTTTTTCACACTACTTGCGAAAAGAAGCACGAATTATAACTGAGGTGCAAGAACTGCTGGCTAATGAAATAAAGGCTCGACTGTCATCAGATGTATGCACAAGAGAAATTGTGCAACTGGTCGAGCCTCTAGCCAAATTGAGAATTAAAGGCTAATAAGAGACATTCTGATTTTCAGAAATATCACCCTTGTTAGCCTTAACAACAGCATCGTGAATTGCTGTAAACATTTCGCTGATAAACACACCGGCATCTCTATCGGCAAGTACGGATGGTGAATTAGATAGCGCTGCAACAGTGATATCTTTAGCAATTTGCAAAGTTAGTTCATAATCACAAGCCATTTTAAACAATCTCCTTTCTGAAAAACTCGGCTGCTCCAACAGCCTGTAGAGGGAGTATATCACAAGGAGGCACACAAAGAGACATGCAAATAGTAACAGTAATAGCAATAGTATCCATAGCATTAAACATAGCGTTACTGATATGGGGAATGGTGCAGAAAATTGGACTTCATGCACTTGTACAGTTCATGAAAGATAAACAGATTGAAGTTGAACATAACGAAGTGCATAAAGCCACAGAAAAGGTGTTAAAAAAGATAGTTAAAAAAGAGAGTTAACATGATTACTTATAACATTAGCTGCCACAGCAAGGATAACATCTACTGATAAAGAGCCGACGGAGTTTGCCTTTTGTTTAATCTTTTCCCAAAGTGATGGGTCGCGGATGTTTTCAAGAAATTGGTGACCATTGTAAGTGATCTCGCGAATATCGTTTACAAAAGTTCCGCCGGGATAGGGGGTTTTAAAGATGTTCAAAAGATTAGCTTCATTCAATTTTAAACAAGTGTACGTTATTTCATCTTTTGAATAACCAGGGAGCAGTGGGAGCAAATCGCTCATAGGTAAAGAGCCATTTAATGGAAGGTTCTCTTCGGCTACAAGAAGAACATCTCTCATACAATCAAGGTTTAAACGCATAAAAATCTCCTTTCGAAAACAAAAAACTATCTATATAGGAGATTATACATCGCAAACAAGAGAAAGTTGAAGATAAAAGAAATGGATAAACAAGTAATAGTACGAGACATAAAAAGGGAAGTTGGGAACTGGCCATGCCAGTCTGACATAGCTAGGTATCTAGGAAAATCTAGAGACTACGTAATGACTCTGATGGAGGGGTGCGAATACATCACCGACGGAAAGAAAAAGCAATATCTTGCAGCGGATGTAGCAGAGCGACTGATGAGTAAAAGGAGGAGCAACTAATGAAAAACACTATAGAAGCAATCAAGTTTATATTTTCTAACGAAGATGGAGACTTTGAACCAATCGCAGTAGTTGGCACAATCGCAGCTACACTATTCATCCCAATGCTATGGATATTCCTATATGCACTGGGATGCGAGTAAGGGGGTAAACATATGTTAGTTAGAACATTCATTATTGGAATGGTGATAGTAGGTATCACGCTAGTAATCACAGAGTTACACCGATACATGGTGTACAGCGAGGAGTTAGAAAAGGAGCAGTCAAGCGATGGAAGATAAGAAAAAGATATGTGAAATGCTCTTGCCAGTATTACAAGAAACTAGAGGGTTTAAAGATTTAATCTCATTGGATTACAGGCAAGAAGGAGCACATGAAATTGTAACCGCAACATATAGTGATGACTATCAGAAGACAGCCAACGTTACCGCCGATTCAGAGACGGCAATGATTATAGATGTTATCAAACAATGCATGTAGAGAGGAGTACAACATGGAAGGATTATGCAAAAACTGCGGACAGATGCATCTAGTATCTGCAGAGACTCAGGAAGAGGCGGATAGAATCGCTAGTGAATCGTGCGATTGTGAGAATGAGGCAAAATGGCATCGCATGATGGAAGAAAATGTTGAGATGCTATGCGGAGAGCAGTCGAGGAATCTAAATTTCATGCCGTTAGATGATACAAGTCTTAGGTATGTGAAAACAACATGCGAACTGATCCACGCAGGATTTATCAGTAATGCAAAATTCAGCGCTGCCAATAGTGAAATCAAAATCAATGGTGTATTAGGTAAGGTCGATATCAAGCGCACAAAGAAGCAGACAAACCAGATGACAATCTAGGAGGCAGATATGGATGTTGATAGAAGAAAGTGATATTTCGGAGATATGCTCTCTGAAGAACAGCTCACAAGGACGGAACTTCCAGAGATTGAAGATGCAATAGTAGAAGAACTAGCACTCCCTATAGTTAACTGCAAAGAGTCAGCGATTCAGGATGCTGATGCATGGGGAAGAGTTAAGTTTGAGTAGGAGGCGAAAATGTTAAAGATTTCATGGTGGCTGATGGTTTTGGTGCTAGTGATAGGTGTAATAGCCTTACATGAATACGCTGAAAAAAGGTATAAAAATGCCAACTTGCTATTTTTCATATTTGACATAGGGGCGCTGACATCTCTATTACTAGCAGTTATACGGTTACTAATATGGGCAAATTAGATGATTATTACCAAAATTGCGCCTATCCAAAGCCACGGTCGGTAAAGAAGAAAAAGAAAATGAATGGTTGGAAAAACAAACCGAACAGGATTTGCAAGTATTGTGGCAAACCTTATGCAGAGCGACACGAGGTATTTGGTGGCTCAAATCGTCAAATCAGTATCGATAATGAATTCCAGGTCGATGTGTGCCGAAAGCATCATGAGGAGTTGCATGCAAACTGCACCGTGTGGGCGCAGCGAGAAAATCAGAGATTGCGCCAGCACTACCAACTTCAATATGAAATTGAGTTGATAGAGCAAGGCTATACAGCAGAACAGGCAAGAAGAGAATGGATGCGGCTAATTGGCCGTAATTACTTGTAGGAGGTATCAAAATGAACTGGACAGTAGTAACAGTAACGGCAATCGTTTGTCTAACACTAGCATTCATGGTAGCGGTAGGCGATAAGAGAAAATAATGTTTCGCGTTAAATCAGAGTGTGATGTATGTGGATTTGAACACCCCACACTCGGAGACAACCGAGCGTTCAGGTGGTGTCGTAGAATACGTGGCACAGTATGTGATCAGTGCTGCGAGAAGTGCGAGTATAACGACGACTGGCATTGCAGATTTGATCCTATCGGTAAAGCTCGTATGTACGAACTAACCTATGCTAACAATGATGACGAGCGCAGAATATCAAAATTCGAAGACCGCCTAAAGCGAACGAAAAACGAATCATCAAGAGAATTAATGAACAATATTATTAAGCAGATTAGAGAGAGGATGGCTGAAAGAGATAAAGAGTACGAGAGTATTCATAGTGGAGAAGTTGTCCTAACAAAGGAGTAAATCATGGAAAGAATCAATGAAGCAAGAGCGAAGATAACAGAAGAATCGCTGAAAATAAAAGGTGCGTTAGCGACGTTTATTGAAGAAACGATAAACGAGCACTGCACCACAGAAGAAGTAGCAAACAAGATCCTTGATGGCAAGAAGTCCATCAAGGATTTAATAAACGATATAAGGAACAAAGCGAAAGAAAAAGCTGTTAATAACATGGCTGCAATCTCAGATGAAGAAGTGAGAGGAATGGTGTTGAAGTATTTCGAGATTGACGAAACAAAGGCACAGAATGCGGAGGTAGTAGATATCCTGGATCTCATTTAAGGAGGAAGTCATGGAATACATATATCGCAATATAGAGAATATTCCTGTTGATATCGAGTATCCAGATGATTTTGAAAACATAGTTACAGAAAGCCTGGATAAGCCAATCATATACAACAGGTTTAAGAGGGTGGCCCATTGTCCTAGATTCGGAGAAACATTTGATTACATAGAGACGATAAGAAAGGGAGACTGGTTACCGTACAGAGGACAAAATAGAATATTCATGCCACACACATGCCATCCGTTGGGCAGTGGCAAAACATACTTATGGATGTTCTATAGGAATGAAACAATCTACTTCGTAGTTGCATATGCTTCCTGGATATATAACGGAGAAGAAGTTGCCGATATGAGGGATGTCACACAGATATATATAGAGCGGATTGTGTGTATATCTAGAGAAGAACAATTCATGTATGCATATCAAGGAGCATATCGAGGCGGATGGTCGAGATGTCAAGATGGTTCAATTTACCTGATAGATAAAGGTTGTGTACATAACCTTGTAACTATAGAGCAGTTGCAAAATACATTCCTTAAGTACATGGATATATATGTTAGATGCGCAGACTACATGATAAAAGAAGCTGCACTTTGCGCAAAGTATCCACAAATTGAATTCATTAAGAAAGCAGGATTAGAAGATATAGTCAGATGCAAAATTACAAGGTGTCCAGTGTACATCAGACCGAACTGGAGGGCAAAATCAATTCCTGAATTTTTAGGTTTAACACATCAAGATATAGAGAAACTTAAGAATTGGGACATGTTCAACTTGCCTAGCATATCAACCTATAAGATGCTGGTCAATCACGGAAAAGTAAAAAAGAGCCACATCGAATTAGTAATGAAAGAATTTCATATAAGTGCAATTTATCAAAAGGGGAAAACAGAAAATCTTGTAAGGCTGGCAACGTATTTCAACAAACAGAGAGAAAAGAGAAAAGCTAGTGACACTATCCGCCGTATGTCTATCCAGAGAGAATACGATGACTACATAAGACAGTTAGAAGAACTTGGATATCCATTAAATGATTACTATAGATATCCAAAGGACCTTACAGAAGCACATGATCGCATATCAGAAGAATATCTAGCTATGAAGGACAAGATAAGAAAGGAAGCGGATAAAAAACGACAATCAAAGTTTGAAAAAGAGTTTCTGCCAAGATTGGAAAAAATGAGCTGGAGAGATAGCGAGTATTTGATAAGACCTCTTAGGAACAGAACAGAGTTCAATAAAGAAGGCCGCAGTAATCATAACTGCGTAGCCTCTTATTATGAAAGAGCAACAGATGGAGGAACATCGATATTTGTATTAAGAAAAGTAGGAGCTGAAGAAGAATCGTTTGTGACTGTCGAAGTTGATTTAAAAACGATGAAACTAAAGCAGTGCTACGGTAAAGGCAATAGACTTCCTGAAGAGGGAGTAAAAGAATGGGTGGAAAAGTGGCTAGTAAGGATGATGAAGAAATTAAAGAGAGCTGATAAAGCCACAATGAAAGGAGCAGCATAATGAACGAGATTACAAATGTTGAGTACGAAGTGCAGAAAGAATTGGTTGATAAAACAACAGAAGAGCTACAGATAGAAGTCAATGGACTATATCACCAGATGGAGATGATAGGCAACATTGCAATGATGATTGCTGCCAATGCCGGACAGAGGCTATTAGTCATTAAGGATAGATTAAATCATGGTGAGTTTGAATCATGGTGTGAATCACACCTGGATTTTTCCAAGCGAAAAGCAGAGATGATGATGTCTCTGGCCAAAAGATGCGAAGAAGAAAATAGCCTCTTTTCAAAAACGCAAACGTTTGCGGATTTGAGTATTTCCAAGGTGTTCGCACTTTTAGCGGCACCTGAAGAGGTGGCTGTAGAGGTAGTAGAAAATAATGACATTTCCGAAATGACAGTCAGAGAACTGAAGGAGGAAATTGCTGACCTCAAATCACAAAATACAGAGATAGTTGAACTAAAGAACATAATCAAAGAACTGGAAGAAGAAAAATCTGAACCAGGAATCAGTACTGAAGAACTCGAGAAAAGGGATAAAGAAATCGAGGATCTAAAAGAAAAGCTGAAGAAGGAAAAAGAAAAGGTAAAGCAGAGCAAGATTAATAAGGATGAAGAGGTTAAGAAAGCTCTTGAAGAGGCAAGAGTTGAGCTAGATAGAGAAATTGAAAAGGCTGTAGCTACCGCTAAGATCCAGGCAAAAGCTGAAAATCTAAAGACTGAAGAGGAACTATCAAAGGCTAAAGCTGAGGTTGAAAAGCTTAATGCAGCAGTAGCAAGCGGAGAAGTTCTCGCAGCATTCAGAATTAATGTGAATAATCTCCAGAGTACGTTCAACGAATGTGTGAATCAGCTTGACCAGATGGACAAAGATTCTGCTGAAAAGTTCAAAGGAGCTCTGAAGAAGATTCTTACAAACGAACTCGAAACATTAGGCAAATAAAGAGGTCAAGATGGAAGACAAGATAATAATGGACTTCCTAGCAAGCGAATTCCTGGCTGAGAAGAATAGACTCCCGGAGGGAACAGAAGTAGATGCATTAGCAATAGGATTCCAAGCAGGAACAAAACTTATGAATCAACTTATAGAAGAGGCGGTACCAGAAGATGAAGAAAATTAAGTGGGTAAAGAAAATAGAAAGAATATCAGATGCAGGCGATATAAAGGAATCAATGTCTATAAAGATACATAAGGATGGAACTGCTCTGAAAACAAACTATGACACGTTTGAGAAAGCAACAGCTGCTGCGGAAAGGATGATGAACTAATTATGAAGATGACGACAAAAGAATTCCTAGAAAATGCAAATGCAGAGATGGGCCGTAAAGTTTGGGAACATTACGGAGAAGAGGCGCAAACAAAGAAGCTTGTGGAAGAACTGGCAGAACTAATTACAGCGATAGCCAGAGAGGATACAAGAGCCATTCGTGAGGAAATGGCAGATGTAGAAGTCATGATAATGCAGTTCAAGCAAGGGCTTAATATCGATACACTGCCAATCATGAATTATAAATTGCATAGACAGTTAGCAAGGATAGAAAACGAGAACAACAATAAATAGTTTATAGAGGCGGTGGTTTTAAAATATCTCCTTTCGATCATAAAACGTACAAATCATATAGCTGTGATAAATCACCGCCTTTATATATAAGGAGAAAGAATGAATCAAGTAATACTAATCGGAAGACTGACTAGAGATCCAGAGCTAGTGTACACACCAGGTAATCAAACTGCAGTAACGCATTTCAGCATTGCAGTTGATAGACCAGTAACACAAGGAAGGGAAAAGCAAGCTGACTTCATCAGAATAACGGTGTTCGGCAAGCAAGCAGAAAACTGCGATAGATACCTCCATAAGGGCAAGCAAGTTGCAGTCAACGGAAGAATCCAAACGGGCAGCTACAAGAACAAAGAAGGACAGACAGTATATACAACAGATGTAATAGCAAACAATGTTGAGTTCCTGGGCAGCAGCCAGCAAGGAACTCCAAGGCAGCCAGATGAAGCATATAATGATGGCACACCTAGCTATCAGGGAGAGCTGCCGGATGCATTTGAGGCAACTGAAGAGGATATACCGTTTTAGCAGTAGAGGAGAATAACAAAGAGATGGGCAAATTAGAAATACTTCATAAGTCTGAAATAGCAAGCAGGACATTCATAATGATATTGGATGAACGTCAGATAGAAACTATAGCGGATGAAATTTTGCAAATTGGAGAAACCAGTTTTAACAAATATGCGTGTGAAATTACTGAACACGGATACTGGCTATTACAAGAAAAGAAAAGAGGTCCAATAGGAAAAATGGATATGAAACTGTAGCAACTAACTTAATAAGGATAAAGAGCACAAAATAGTAGGTAACTTAACTACAAAGCTACAGATCATATAAATCTGCAGATGGTCGAGAGACCATCTGCATAACCTTAGGAAATAAAAACTACATATATATAGAAGAAAACAGTCCGGTGCAAGTCCGGAGTAAAGGTTCATTAGAGTATTAATAATAGAGCCATATAGGATGGGAAGATAAATGTCAAAAGTAATCAGAGAGATATGTGCAGCTGGAGCTGTAATAGATGTTGCTATCAGGATGACGTTAAGAGCATCTAAAGGTTACAGAAAAGAAAAAAAGAATAAGACCAATGAAGCTGTGCAGAAATATAATGATCGCCTATCAGTTAAGACATTAGCTAGATTATTAAACATGAACTTTTTCCCTGGAGATTTTCACACCACTCTAACATACGCAGAGATAATGAGTGTTGAAGAGGCTAAACATCAGCTGTCTTTATTTATTGACAGGATGAGACGAGAATATGCAAAGCAAGGTAAGGAATTCTATTACGTTGCTGTTACGGAATATAAAAACAAAAGAATACATCATCACATCGTGATGAATTACATAGATGGTTCGATTATCGATAAGCAGTGGAAGCTAGGGCACATATGGTTATCCACACTAGATAGATCACGTAATTACACAGAGCTTGCAGAATACTTAGTTAAAGAGACACAACAAACATTTAGAGATCCTGAGAACTCGACAAAGAGAAGATGGACAGCAAGCAGAAATCTGAAGAGGCCGATTGTTAAAAGAGAGTATGTGAGTATTGCACAGCTATTTGACGAACCTAAAGCTTTTAAAGGATATCAGCTTGACAAGGATTCGGTTAGAAAGTTTGAGAATCCAATCACAGGACTTGAGCATAAAGAGTATCAAATGATAGCCACCGATCCAGTGCCAAGGATAAAGACGTGGCGCAAGGGAAGAATTGTTAATAGGCGAGAAGGATATATCCGCATGGCCGAAATAGAACAGGTCAGCTTTGAGGACTTAGTTAGCGTAGACACTCTGTAAAGAGTGGTTGGTTTTGGTAGGTGAAATATGACAGCAAAAGAATTTATTAATGAGTATCGGAGAATTGGCGAGCGAATAACACAGCTTGATAATCAGATTTTTGATATAGAACAAACGCTGGGAGTTAAGGCGGTAAGTTATGATGGAATGCCGGGCGGTGATAGTATTAGCAAGATAACAGAGGATACAGCTGTTAAACTAGCAACTTTGAGAGAAAAGCAAAAGAGATTAAGAGACGAACTCTGGAAACAAAGAGTTAAGATTGAAGAGGCTATCTACAAGCTGTCGAATGCAGATCATGCAGAGGTATTGCGCAGAAGATACATAAGAATGCAGACCTTTGAAACAATCGCGGAAGAAATGTATATGACTGAGCGATGGGTATACATCCTACATGGGAGAGCACTACAAGATATAGCAAACCAACAAAATTACAAAACAGTTCAGTAAAATTCATGGTGCACCCATGCTATAGTGTACGTGGAGATAAACCATGAATAACTCCTTAGATAATATTGTTCAAGCGGTGGCGAAAGCTACCGCATTTATTATGCGATTATGATGACGAACGAAGAAAAAAAGAAAGAAGCTAAGAGAAGATATAGCGACGGTTATTCAATATCAGAAATAGCTGTAGAGCTAGAAATAAATGAGAACACTTTGAGGTCATGGAAGAGACGTGGCGAATGGAGAGCTAGCGCATCAAAGAAAGTTGTGCAGAAAAAAGAACAACGAAAGGCCACGACGAAGACCTTAAAGAAAATGCTAAAAGAAGATTCTGAAAATCTTATGCAAAATAATTTTCTTACATCTAAGCAAAAATTATTTTGCGCATATTACTGCAATTGTTTTAATGCTACACAAGCCTATCAAAAGGCATATGGATGTAGCCGTAAAACAGCAGGCACAGCCGGATACAATTTATTAAAAAAATTAGAGATTCAGAAAGTTATTGAGGAAATACAGCAAACAAAACTGGCATCTGCATTGGCAAAAGACACACATGTCAATGAAGCTCAACGCCAGTCAGTGCAAGAGATTAGAGGAATCGATATGCAAGAGAAACCCGCACGGGGCAGCATGGGAGTAGGGGTCATGCAAAATATACCCCGCCCTGATAAAAATGGCCCCCATAGGGGGTTGTTCGAGAAGAACAAGAAGAGGGTATATGCCACACAGTCGGTGTGTGCAATCTGTGGACACACGGTGGACTTCTCCCTTAAGTATCCAGATCCGATGTCAGCATGTATAGACCACATCATTCCGATTGTGAAAGGTGGACATCCAAGTGACATAGACAACTTGCAATTAGCTCACTTGACTTGCAACAGACAGAAGTCAGATAAGATTGTCAGAAGCGATCAAGCTGCACCACAAGAGCAGACAGAATTAGGTAACAGAGTTTTACCTCAAAGCGTGGACTGGAGAACTTTTTAAACAATAAAAAATTTTTTTGGTCAAACTTCACAGGGGGCATGGGACCCTCCCTCCCCCTGCTCGCGACCTTCACGCCGTCACTACGAAAAAAAACACACGCTAACCCCCGGACGAGGGGGTGTAATGAAAAATTTTTAGGAGAATGAAATGGCATATAGAGGCATAGGATATTTAAGAAATAAATTATCAATCAAGAGAGGCAGAGTTAAGACAAGATACATGTACTATGCCATGAAGCATAATGTACCAGATTTTGGAATTTCGACTCCACCAAAGCTACGGAGTATGATGTCAACATTAGGCTGGTGTGGGAAAGCAGTAGATAGCATTGCTGATAGGCTTGTATTCAGAGAATTTGCTGATGATACCTTTGACATAAATGGCATTTATCAGGCGAATAACAGCGATGTGCTTTTTGATAGCGCAATTTTAGGGGCTTTGATAGCATCATGCTCTTTTATTTATATATCGGCAGATGAAGACGGATTCCCAAGGCTACAAGTAATTAATGGGGATGATGCAACTGGCATACTAGATCCAGTTACAAATATGCTCACAGAAGGTTATGCAGTGCTGAAGAGGGATGATAGCGGTATCCCTCAAATAGAAGCATATTTCACGGCAGAAAGCACAATCATTTATGACAAGCAAGCAGGCGCAGAAGTATATGATAATCCAGCACCGTATCCATTGCTCGTTCCGATAATCTATCGTTCTGATGCAGACAGACCGTTTGGAAGGTCGAGGATAAGCCGTGCGTGTATGTCTATACTTGCATCTGCATCAAGAACTGTTAAACGCTCGGAAATATCAGCAGAGTTTTTCAGCTTTCCGCAGAAGTGGGTAACTGGACTCAGTCCTGATACAGAAATACTGGATAAATGGAGTGCTGCAATGTCCGCAATGTTTGCGATAACAAGTTCATCTGGACGAAACGAAAGCGAACCAAAATTTGGGCAGTTTACACAGCAGTCAATGCAGCCGCATAATGACCAGCTCAAAATGTTTGCATCATTGTTTGCTGGTGAAACAGGTTTGACTATGGACGATCTCGGGTTTGTTACTGACAATCCGTCATCGCAAGAAGCTATTAAGGCATCCCACGAGACATTGAGACTATATGCGAAAAAGGCGCAGAGAAACTTTGGAACAGGTTTCTTGAATGCTGGATATCTAGCTGCATGTGTAAGAGATGATTTCGCATATAAGCGTAGAGCTGTGTATAAAACAACACCTAAGTGGGAGCCAGTGCTTGAACCAGATGCAGCAATGCTGAGTAGCATTGGAGATGGAGCAATAAAGATTAATCAAGCGGTACCTGATTATCTGGATGCGGAAGTGCTAAGAGACATAACAGGGATAGCAAGTAACAAGTAAGGGGATTCTATGAATGATATAGGCTTAGAGCTTCAGAAAAGCATAGAAACTGCGTTTAATGAAAGATTGGCGATAGATGTTGTTATAAAGGCGATAAAGCTCAAAGTTGAAAATGGTAAAGCAACTCAAAGAGATGTAACAATGCTATGCAAGAGGCTAGGGGAGATTGCTTCTAAAGTGCTGATAGAGAATATCAAGCCTGAGATGATGCCAAATGACAAAATGTATTGGAATATTGCAGAAAAAGCAATAAAACCGCTTATGATAAAGATTCATGACATTGTGAATAAAGTAGCTGCAGAGGTTGTCATGGCTGTACGCAAGGCGAATGGAATACATATCAAGCCAATAGAACCGGTATTCCCGGAAGAAAGAATAGAATCACTTATAAATAATTTTGTGAATGCATATAACGTAGGAATTGAGGAGTATGACTAAAACTCGAAAAGAAATTGCTGAACAGGCGATAAATAAATACCTTAATGAGCCAATCAAAAATATTACACAAGCTTATTATGACGAGTTTGTCAAAGAAAATGCTGAAAGCTCTGCTCAGGTTGGACTGAAAACTATCGTGATTCGCAGAGAAATCGGCAGGTGTTGTGATTGGTGCGCTAGCCTTGCAGGAGAATATGAATACGGGGAACAACCAGCAGATTTTTTTAGAAGACACGATTACTGTAAGTGCATAGTTTTATTTAAAAATATGAAGGGCAGATACACGGATGTTTGGAGTAAAAAAGAATTTGAGTCTGAAAAAGCAGCAAGAATTGAACGAATCAACGAGTTAGGAAATGAAAAAGCGTCTGAAATTTCAAGACTAAAACGCATTGCCAGAAGTCAAGACAAGTTATATATTGACACCCTAGCCATTCATAAAAAATACAAAGTAGAGGGCACCATTTTACCAGATAAAAAGACATATCTCATTAATGGCAAAAGATATGAATTGGACGGAACACAAAATTATTTAGACTATAGTAACGATGAGCTGGAAACTGCGAAAGCAATAATCAAAGCCATCGGTGGAGATATACAGATGATGCCCAAAATAAATCGACCTAAAGAAATAAGGGTGGCGGATTATTTTAGGAATGGTAAGTGCAGAATTGATAAGAAAGAACCTACGGGAGGAGGAAAGAACACAATTTATAATAATCTTGGTCGCGCTAAGGACCAAGCAGAATATGTTGCACTGGAGATTAGATCGTGTGAATTGAATAAAAAGGAAATATATTCGAAGCTAGAGGAAGCATTTTGGTCATCACATTTAGATTTCATTAAAGGAGTAATAGTGCTTGAAAACGATGAAGTAATAAATATATTCGAAAGGGTATAAAAAAGAGACTCCTGTCCCCCTCAACAATGGGTGAGAGGGAGAGGAATCTCTTAATATAATAGCAATATATCATTATACTTATCTAAAGTCAATTCAGTCACCCAATAAAATTAGGAGGAGTTATGCCAGAGGTACGAATTGGAAGGCAAATCCCTACCGAGTTCGTAACCCTGCCCTATTATAAAACAAAAGGGGCCGAAGCAATAAAGTTATACAACAAAACTGGTAGGATAGCGCAAGAGTGGCAAGAGCTACTCATATATGACATATTGGCACAGAATGAAGAAAAGCTATGGACTCATACAAAATTTGGATATTCGGTGCCAAGACGTAACGGAAAGAATGAGGTTGTGGCTATACGAGAACTGTGGGGGTTAAAAAATGGCGAACATATCATGCACACAGCCCATAGGACATCAACAACACATGCAGCTTGGGATAGATTACTAAAACTAGTTACAAAAGTAAAGCTGCAGATTAAATCATCTTACAGAGCGTTTGGAAAGGAACATATTGAACTAGAAAACGGTGGAAAAATTGAATTTAGAACCAGGACAGCGAAAGGTGGTCTGGGAGAAGGATTTGATTTACTTGTAATAGACGAGGCACAAGAATATACAGATGATCAGGAATCTGCATTAAAGTATGTTGTATCGGATAGTAACAATCCGCAAACAGTATATTGTGGAACACCACCAACACCAGTAAGTTCTGGAACAGTTTTCTTAAAACTAAGGCAAAATGCCTTAGGTGGTAAAACGGTAAACACTGGATGGGCGGAATGGTCCGTAGACAAGAAAACAGATGTAAGAGATAAAGAAGCATGGTATCAGACAAATCCGTCTTTAGGAACAATCCTTACAGAACGAAAGATACTCGATGAAGTTGGAAACGATGATGACGACTTCAATATACAGAGACTTGGGCTGTGGTTAAGATACAATCAAAAGTCGGCAATAAGCTCTAATGAGTGGGCGGAGCTTCAAGTACAGGCAATGCCTAAACTTGTTGGAGGCTTGTTCCTGGGAGTTAAGTACAGCAAAGATGGAACAAATGTTGCAATGTCTGTTGCATCTCGCACAGATGATGGACGAATATTTGTTGAATGTATAGACTGCAGACCAACAAGAGCAGGGAATAGCTGGATGATACCATTCATGATGAATCCAAATGTATATGACATAGTCGTAGACGGCGCTAATGGACAGCAATTGCTGGAAGAGAACATGAGGGAGATGAAGCTCAAAGCACCATTGCTGCCAACTGTAAAAGAGATAATAGTAGCGAATGCTGCATTTGAGCAAGGTATATTCAGTAAAGAAATATGTCATGCTGGCCAACCATCATTAGCACAAACGGTCAGCAACAGTGAAAAAAGAGCGATCGGCACCAATGGAGGGTTTGGGTATAAGTCATTAGCAGATAATATTGAAATTGCTTTAATGGATAGCACAATATTGGCATATTGGCTATGTTCAGAAACTAAAATACATGAAAAACAAAGAATTAGCTATTAATGCAGCCTGAAGAGGCTGCTTTTTAGATATTTACGGGAACCACCCGGTAAGTGGTAGAAAGGTAAGGTGGAACATGAGTGATTTTACACCAATCACAACACAAGATGAGTTCGATACAGCAATCAAAGAGAGATTGAATCGAGCGGAACAGAAGTTTGCTCAGCAGTATAGTGATTATGATGAAATTAAATCAAAGAACGCTACTCTTGAGGAAACTATCGCAACCCAGACAAAGCAGATTGAAGAATTTACTGAAAAGCAGTCCGGACATGAAAAGGAACTTGCAGAGTTGCACAATCGAATCAGCGTTTATGAAAAAAACGATATGAAGATTAGAGTTGCGCACGAGGCAGGTATCCCATATGAGCTTGCAGGTAAATTGTCAGGTGATGATGAAGAGGCTTTGAGGAAGGATGCAGAAACTTTTAAATCATTTTTAAGCAAGCCAAAAACACCGCCATTGAAGGACACAGAGCCCTCAGGCGGTGATATGAAAAAGGCCGCACTAAAATCAATGCTAGGTAATTTAAGAAAGGAATAAGAAACAATGGCAGAAACACTACAGATGGGAACAATGTTTGCACCAGAGGTGGTAGCAGACCTATTTAACAAAGTAAAGGGACACTCAACACTTGCTCAGCTATCGGGGCAGATTCCAGTGGCATTTACTGGAAGTGACATCTTCACATTTTCAATGGATAGCGAAGTAAATCTCGTTGGAGAAGGCGGAAAGAAGGGCGCAGGTGGAATTAAGGCTGAACCTGTTAAGATTGTACCGCTTAAAGTCGAGTACGGAGCTAGAGTGTCTGACGAATTCATGTATGCATCAGAGGAAAAGCAGCTCGATATCCTAACTGCGTTTAACGACGGTTATTCAAAGAAGATTGCACGTGGTCTTGACATCATGGCAATGCACGGAGTAAACCCTAGAGATAAGCAGGCATCTTCGCTAATCGGGGAAAAGAGCTTTGATACTGCAACAGGTGTTACAAAGGTAGATTATACAGCTGGAACTGAAGAGGCTGTGCTTGAAACAGCAGCTGCAGCAATCGGTGAGTATGATGTAACAGGATTTGCTCTATCAAAGACATTTGGAAGTGAGCTTGCAAAGATTAAGGTAAATGGAGTGCCACAGTATCCAGAGTTTAGATTTGGTGCTAGCCCTGGTGCTCTTGGTGGCACTGCGTGCGATGTAAACAGCACAGTTTCGTTTGCAAACAAGGCTGTTGGATACGTAGGAGATTTTGCAAATGGGTTTAAGTGGGGATTTGCTAAGGATATTCCACTAGAAGTTATCCCTTACGGTGATCCTGACCAGACAGGAAAGGACCTCAAGGCATACAACCAGGTGTACCTCAGAGCTGAGACTTATATCGGCTGGGGAATCCTAGATCCATCCGCGTTTGCTAAGATTATTAAGAAGGACTAGTAACATGAGGTATAGAAACACAATAAGCGGAGAAGTTATTGAAGTCGATGCACCAATCAGCGGAGAATTCTGGGAAGATGCAGATGAAGCAGAAGCTAGAGAAGCTGCTGAAGAGGCTGATGCTGAGGATTCTGAAGAGGCTGAAACTGAAGATGATGAAGCTGATGAGCCTAACAAAAGGGGCGGAAAGAAGGCTTAGAAATGAGCAACTACGCAACTCTTGAAGATATCAACAAGATGTGGCGAAATTTGTTACCGAAAGAGCAGGAGCGTGCAGAAGCGCTCCTGCCTATTGTTTGTGACACGCTTAGGCATGAGGCAAGCTTAACTGGAAAAGATTTGGACAAGATGATTGAAGCATCACCAATTCTAGGGAGCATTGCCAAGTCGGTGACAGTAGACGTAATTACAAGAATGCTACTATCATCTACAACTAATGAACCGATGACACAATTCTCTCAATCGGCGATGGGATACACAACATCCGGGACGTACTTAGTCCCTGGCGGAGGACTATTCATCAAAGATGCAGAACTATCCAGGCTAGGGCTAAAAAGGCAGAGATTAGGAGTGATTGACATATATGGAGATTAAAGGAATTACCGTAACACTATATGAAAAGTTTGTTACAAGTAAAGATAAATTTGATACAGCTATATATGAAGAGCATGCTGTCACTGTTGAGAATGTACTTGTTGCACCGGTAACATCTGATGATATCACAACAGAAAGATCAATTATGAGCGATAAGGTTATCTATAAACTAGCAATCCCAAAAGGTGATACACACATCTGGACGGATTGCCTTGTTGAATTTTTTGGAAAGAAATTCAAGGTTGTTGGAGAACCTATCGAAGGTATAGAAGAAATGCTTCCGCTATCGTGGAATAAACAAGTGCAGGTGGAATGTTATGACTAAGTTTCAGTTAAACAGAAGTGGTGTAAGAGAGTTATTAAGGTCTGATGAGCTTATGGCAGAGTGTAGTAAACACGCTAAAAGAATTCAGAGTAGATGCGGTGATGGTTATGAAATGACAACACATGTTGGAAAGAATCGTGTAAATGCATCTGTGCACGCAAAAACCATTAAAGCACGGAAAGATAACTCGAAAAACAATACACTTCTTAAAGCTATGAGAGGTTAATGATGGTTGAGTTAACAGTTTTTGAATGGCTGAAAAAGAAGTTACCTGGCATTAAGGTGTATATTGAAGAACCTAAAAATGCTGGTGATAAGTTTGTTCTAGTCGAAAAAACGGGCGGCACTGAATCTGTAGGACTAAACACGGCAACATTTGCCGTACAAACTTATGGGAAGACACGGTATGAAGCTGCAGAGCTGAATGAAAAGGTGAAGGAAGCCATGTATAAGATGGCAGGACCTGATAGTGTTGCAACTAAAGTTGAACTCAATTCAGATTATAATTTCACCGATTTAACGACTAAGAGATATAGATTTCAGTCAGTATACGATATTACTTATTACAATTAGGAGGAATACAAATGGCAACAAATGTAAATGCAGCATATGTTACTGCGGGAAAGCCAAAAGTAGGTGGAGCTATCTGGAGAGCGCCAGTAGGAACACCGATTCCAAGTGATGCAAAAACAGCACTTAATGCAGCGTTTAAGTCACTTGGATATATTAGTGATGATGGTGTTAAAAACGAGAACAAGCTAGATACAGATGATGTTAAGGCTTGGGGCGGAAACACCGTAGCATCTCTGCTCAAGGAGAAGACAGATAAGTTTGAAGTAACGCTCATTGAGGCACTTAATGTAGAAGTATTGAAAACTGCATTTGGTAGCAAGAATGTAACAGGAACATTAGATGATAAGGTAGTGATTAAATCAAACTCATCTGAAACAGAAGATGCAATCTATGTTATTGAAACGGTACTTAAGGGAGGCTATATCAAGCGCATTGTAGTACCTGCTGGAACGATTTCTGAAGTAGGTGAAGTTGAGTACAAGGACGATGCAGTAATAGGATATGAACTAACTATCACTGCAAAGCCAGATGGCTCTGAAAATACGCATTACGAATATATCGAGAAGGCATAAGGAGGTAAGTCATGGCAGAAAAGAAATATGTTAGCGGTGAAACTGAAAGTGGTTTTGTTTTCAACATCGAAGTAGAACGCTTGGATAACATGGAACTAATTGATGCACTTGCAGAACTCGAAGATGATCCATTGCAGATGTCTACTGTTATCAGATTGCTGTTGGGCAAAGAGGATAAAAAGAGACTGTATGATCATGTTAGGACGGATGAGGGCATGGTTCCTAGCGGACTAATCGAAAAAGAACTAGGTGAAATATTCACGTTATCACAAGAGCTAAAAAACTAATCTGCCTTGCTAGCTTCATTAATGTTGATGAGGATGCGTTAATATGTGACTTTGTAGAGACTTATCATATATATGATTATCGTGCTCTCCCGGCAAGACTTGTAGCCAAGTTAGCAGCCGGATTAAAAGATTCAAGCAGAATAAAAACCAAAGTATCGGGACTAGTGGTAGCTCCCGATACTTTTTTATTAGCATCGATATTTGACATTGTAAATCTGCTGTTGTGGTCTCGCACAGAGGACGGAGAAAAGGGAAGAAATCGTCCTACAAGAATATCAGCCAACATGGTGAGTGAATTTGCTAGTGAAAAGATAAATACTCACGAAACGCTTATATTTGACTCTGCAGAGGAGTTTGAGGCAGCAAGGGAAAGATTCAGGAGGGATAAGTAAATGGCAACAGAATTAGGAAAAGCATATGTGCAGGTTATCCCATCCGCAAAAGGAATTGGAGGAATGCTTAAAAAGTCGATGGGCGGCGATATGGATAGTGCTGGCACATCGCTTGGAAAAGGATTAGGAAGCAAGATAAAAGCAGCGATAATTGCCGCTGGAATTGGAAAAGTATTAAAAACTGCGATATTCGAGGGAGCGAAACTAGAACAGTCGCTAGGCGGTGTAGAAACACTATTTAAAGGGTCTGCTGGCCGAGTGAAGAAGTATGCGGCAGAAGCATATAGAACTGCTGGGATGTCAGGAAATGAATACATGGAAAATGTTACATCGTTTTCTGCAGCTATGATTAGCTCCTTGGGAGGAAATACCAAGAAAGCTGCCAAACTATCAAACCAGGCAATTACAGATATGTCTGACAATGCGAATAAAATGGGAACCGATCTCAGTATGGTTACTCAGACATATCAGTCATTGGCGCGTGGACAGTACCAGATGCTTGATAATCTTAAATTAGGTTATGGCGGTACTAAAGGTGAGATGCAGAGGCTCTTAAATGATGCCGAAAAGCTCACCGGTAAGAAGTACGATATCAGCAGTTTCTCAGATGTAACTCAAGCTATTCATGCTATTCAAACGCAGATGGGAATAACTGGAACAACAGCTAAAGAAGCGGCAAGCACCATATCCGGTTCGTTCAACATGATGAAAGCTTCTGCAAAAGACTTCTTAGGCAACTTAACGTTAGGAAGGGATGTAAGCAAGTCAATGGAGAACCTTGTTACATCAACCGGCACATTCCTCAGTAATCTATTGCCAGCATTAGGGAATATCGCGAAGGGACTTGTAAATGTAATTGGCACTACATTTCCGCAGATGTTCAGTAAGATAGGTAATAGCCTTGGGGCAAGCATGCCAGGACTTATATCAAAGGGATTAACTATGGTTACCCAATTCACAGCAAGCTTAAGAAAAAATGCCGGAAAGTTTGTTAGCGCTGGTATGGAAATGCTCTTGAAACTAGCACAGGGATGGGCAAATTCTATGCCTGTGATGATACAAAAAATCCCACAGATAATAACCAATATTGCGGGCCTTATAAATGATAATGCTCCGAAGATAATGATAACTGGTGGGAAAATTATCATTACGTTAGTCAAGGGGTTAATTAATGCAATCCCTACATTGATAGCAAATATACCTCAAATATTGAGGGCAATGTGGAATGCATTTACAGCATTCAATTGGATGAGTCTAGGCTCAACTATGATAAGTGGCATAGCAGGAGCATTAAGAAGTGGAATTGGCTCACTGTTTAGTGCAGCACAAAGTTTATGTGTAACAATAGTTAACGCATTTATCAACTTACCTACAGTGCTATTTAATGCAGGTGCAACAGCAATTGTACACTTGATTCAAGGGTTTAGATCCGCTTGGGGAGTAATTACTAGTATTGGCGGTCGTATTGTTGTTGCTGTAATATCGGGACTTGTAAGTCTTGCAAGTCGTATGTGGAGTAGTGCAAAGAGTGCTGCGTCAAGAATGCTTAGCGCATTTAGAGCCGTAAGCTGGGGAAGCGTTGGCACACACATCATATCTGGAATAATAAGAGGTATTGCTGGCGCAGCTGGTAAATTATTTTCCTCGATGAAGAATCTTGCCTCGAAGGCGCTTTCAGCAGCTAAAAAGGTGCTGGGGATTAATTCTCCATCAAGAGTATTTGCTGCAGAGGTTGGAAGATGGATTCCTGCAGGTATAGCTGTTGGAGTAACCAAAAATTCAGGAATATTAAGTAGTGTTATGGATGATACTGCAAAGAGTATGACAGCTTCATTTAATCCAAATCTTGTACGTAATGCGCAGATTAGCTGGAGCGGAGCAACACAGAATAATGCTGCAAATCAAACAGGAAATGTTGTGCAGAACATCAACATTTACCAGCCTGTAAAGACTCCTGGAGAGACGGCAGAAGCTATAAAGAATACAGCTAAGTATGCATTTGCGGGGGATTATATATAAATGAGGAATAAAGGATATTGTGTTAGAGCCATCCGTAGTGATGGCTTAACATTTAATTATGAAAATGATGATTGGATGATGACATCGCTTGAGGGAGCAGAGTTTCCTCAAATTGAAGTATTTACCGAGGCTAAAGGAATAGGTGATGGTGATTTAATAACTGGGCGACGTAAAGGATCTAGAACGATAGAAGTTGCCACAGTTCCTAGAAATTATGATGATGGAAATTATCGAGAGCTACGTAGAGCGGCACTTTTCTTTCACAACCCAGCGTTTACCTATGATGTTGAAATAACATACATGGGAGATGTCAAAATAGCAAAAGGATGTGCAATTAAAGGACTGACATTTCCAACAGAAAGGTATCGAAAAAATGCATCGCTAAAAGTATCCTATCTATCGCCTTATGGCGAACTTTTTGCCGTTGGAGAAGAACAATCGAACTTATCTAGTGTAACAGCAAGATGGTCAGTTACAAGAGCTTATACATCAGGTAAGAAAATGTTGTACTCAACCGAAGATAGATCAGATAGTGTATTGATAGAATACGAGGGAACTGCAAAAACAAATCCTGTTATTAAAATCATAGCAGATGGTTATGTAAAAGACTTAGTTGTAAAAGTTGGAGATGCAACATGTGTTGCGGAAGTAACTTTGAAAAAGGGAGATATCGTAAGCATTGATGGTTCCAAAGCATACGCAACACTAAATGGTGAGATGATAAAGAGTCCTGTGGACTATAGGAAATTGAAGCTTGTGCCAGGTGTAAATTTGATATCGATAACATCACCGAGTGGAACAGCGTTCAAGTCTAAAATCACATATACAGGAAGGTATGATGGCATATGATCAACTTTTATGACAAAGCTATGAATCCACTGGAGCCAATTGAGTTTATCGAAATCACATGGAATAGAAAGTGGAATGAAGCTGGGGATTTTACGATATACACCACTGCAAGTGAATGGAATGACAAAATCAAATATGTAAATATAGATGGTCGTCCAGAAACCGGCATTGTGAAAAAGACTGTTATTGAAGAAAAAATCGAGGGAACATTTGTTACAGTAAAAGGGTATTTTCTAGAAAAACTGCTAGACCTTGTACAAGCAAGAGAAGATAGTAACGCATTTGCAAAAGCAGCAGATCACACAGAGTGGGAATTCTGGGTAAGCCTTGAAATAGATGCACACGTTCTAGCCAACAATGTAATTGGGGTAACGCATCAACCTAGACCATCGTTTCTTGGAGGTATTCACCCGGCAGATGGAAGTCCTTGGCCAGATGAAGTCGACTTATCTATAAAGCAAGGTGACAACATAGGGGAAGCTCTACGCAATTACTTATTGCTACACAACATGTCTCCGATAATTGAAATCAGGAAGTGGCCACTCGCATCTGAACTAGACAAGTGGCTAATGAATCCAGATGAGCCACACTTCACTTATCTTATTGGACCAAAAGTAGGTAGAGATTTAAGCGATAAAATTATTTTTGGTAAAGGATATGAAAACGTATCCAGAGTTGAATATCAATATGATGATAGCGATGCTTTCCCATATTATCAAATCATTCAAACTATGGAGACAACCGGATTCTCAAATGAAGCAATAATCACAGATGAAGGTGGCAATAGCAGAGGTAGAATTACAGAATTCTACATTGACGAGAACAACAGACCGATAGATGTAGATTATTACCCAAAAAAAGTAATTGAGGGTAATGTATCTGGAATCGAACTTAAGCCTGCGAACGAAGCACAGATAAGAGAGCAAATGCGACAGCAAGCTAAGGTTGATATGCTTAATCATTATAGACAAGAAACAATAGTGGCAGATATCATCCAGAACAATATTTATTATCTACATGATTATGATATCGGTGATTTATGCAGCATCTCATTTGATGAGATTGAGCAGACCTTCAAAGCTCGAATTGTAGAAGTAAATGAAACGTATAGCAAAAACAGACTGGAGTTAAAAATCACATTTGGCACGCCTAGAAAAGCCAAGTATATTCCAGTCAGCATATAGGAAGGAGGGCATATGATAAGTTATCCATTTATATCAAAAACTACACCATCTGATCCATATGGGGATAGAGCGATCGACCATAGGATGGAGCGCACATTTAATAAAATGTGTTGGAGTAATGGTGTGTTTATGACAAGTGCAGATGGTAGCAACTTGCAAGTTGTAGCAAACGGAGGAATGACAGTAAGTGTAATGCCTGGAGGCTGTCATATCGAAGGAACAAGAGGATATGAGCAAAACAAGCGGAATATATCTATCAGTACTGCGCACACCTCGCTGAAGAGGATAGATAGAATTGTTGCCAGGATGGATGATTCCGATAGCGTAAGAAGTATTGAAATTTATAAAAAGGAAGGAGTCTCGTCCACAACGCCAACACCTCCTGACCTTGTAAGAGAATCAAATTATTACGAGATAGCCCTAGCGGATATATATGTAATGCCAGGAGCTACAGAGATAACCAATGCTAACATTGTTGATGTAAGGCAGGATAGGGATTTGTGCGGATTGGTTATCCCTGCTTTTCCTACACCGATGAACTTAGAGGCGATAACAACACAATACATTGCTTTGTTAAAGGCTGCCGTCAACAATACCGTAGCGGGGCAATTACAGAATGGAATTGCTCAGTTGAAAGAAGATATCCAAAGATTAAAGGCATCAACGAATGATATCCGAATTGATAATAATAGTGCAGAGAATGAGCTTGCTTCGTTTTTTGGATCATCAATAAGAGCGTAGGAGGTGCAATATGATAAGTGTTTTAAATACGTTACTTGAAATCAAGAAAATGTTAGCAACAGTCGAAACTAGAAAACTGCTATGGAGCAATTCGAGCCCGAATTCGCAATTTGCAGCACAATCACTTGCGATTGATGGAAGCTATGATGAGTACATCATAGAATGGAGTGATTATGTTGGAGAATATACACGCTCTAGCATGAGTTTAAAAAAAGGCGAATCGGTAAAATTTTGCACATCATCAATTGGCGGTGGTGGCACAAATTTTTGGGTAAATGCAAGACAAGTCACCAGCTCTGGGGACGGCAGCTCACACAGAATTACATTTGGAAACGGAACTTACAAAACACAAGGGAATACATCTATAGCGACAACAAGTAGTGCGATGATTCCTGTGAGAATATATGGTATCAAGAAGCTTGGCAATTAGTAGCGGAGGGAAAATAGATGATTGATTGGACAAGCATTATAGTGGCTGTTGTGACGGCTACAGGCGCAGGCGCAGGATCACTATACGGAATCCGTAAGACTAGCTGCTTAACGGACTTCAAGATTGACAGATTGACCGAGGAAGTTAGAAGGCATAACGATTTCGCTAGTCGCATCCCTGTTATTGAAGAGAGGCTTAAGGTGGTAAATCACCGCCTTGAAGACCTCGAAAACAAGTTAAAAGGTAATTAGCCGAGTTGCACTCGGTATTTTTATTGCTAAAAGGAGGCAAAATAAATGAGAATAAATTGGAAAGTTAGATTTAAAAACAAAGCATGGGTACTAACTTTTTTACTAGGACTTATTGCAATGTTTTACCAGACAGTAAAAGTGTATGAAGTAGCTAAACAAGGGCTACCTCCACAAGAGTTCATGATTGAAACAGCCAAAATGCTCGTTACATGGCTAGTACAGATAGGAGTTATCGTTGATCCTACAACAAAAGGCACAAGCGATTCTAAAATGGCCATGACTTACATAAAGCCTAGAGACGAGATTGGCGGAGAACATACACCAGGATTTACAGCAATATCACAAGAGGAACATGATCCATCAGATGCACCAACAGATAAGGAGGTGTAATTGTGAACGGAAATAAAGTTATAGAGTATGCTAGAAAATTCCTCGGGCAAGACTCTGCAACATTTGCTGACTGGTACTACAGCTCAACCTCATATAGAGGTTGGGCTTGGTGCGCAGTCTTTGTATCATATGTACTCAGCCATTTGGGAATTAAGTGGGAGAAGAATAACAATGTCGCTAACGCACAGATTTGGTGTAGCAAAAATCTGAAATGGGTAAATCTGTCAGAGGCACAAGCTGGTGATATCGTCATATTTTGCTGGTCGGGAAAAGGAAATAACTCCGGGAGCGGTTCGAGAGATCACATAGGGTTCGTGATAAGTAGAAATGCGAATGGCACACTTACAACGCTTGAGGGAAACACAAGTGGCTCAAGAGTAGCTATAAGAATAAGATATCCAAAGAATATTAGGAACATTTATAGGCCAGATTACTCAACTGCTCCAACTGTAGGATGGATACAAGATTCCAAGGGATGGTGGTACAGAACTAAAGAAGGCAGCTACTATAAATCAACTTGGGCGCAGTTAGACGGTGTGTGGTATTACTTCAACAGTTCAGGCTATGCTGTTACAGGCTGGCAGCAAATCAAAGACAAATGGTATTACTTTGATAGTAACTGCAAGATGCACACAGGGTGGCTGTCAATAGATGGTAAGTGGTATTATCTAGAACCTAACGACGGAAGTGCCTACACAAGTGGTATGTATGCAATATCAGGTAAAAATTACTACTTCAATTCTGGTGGAACGATGCAGATTGGATGGGTGAAAGTTGATAGTAAATGGCAATTCTACAACAGTGATGGAGGTCGCATAGAGAAAGGTCTCATTAAGGGAGATAATGCAATATTTGCCATCAAGGACGGAACTCTTATCACTGATGGTAAGGTCGATGTAGAGGCAAATGAAAATGGTGAGATATCAGTCATATAGGTAGACATATTTATCATAATATATATAATATGGTTCAGCAGGTGAGTGTCGCCTGCTCTTTATACATAAGTTGTGAGGGCAGAAATGCCCTCCTTCTTTTTTTATTAAAACAAATTGCACACAATATGTAACACACCTTGTAACACACCAATAACGATAAATATCGGTAAATATTGACAATAGACACTGCATCAACAAAAAAGAAAAACACCGCAACTCGTTAGAATTGCAGTGTTTTGAGGTGGTGTCCCGAAGAGGATTCGAACCTCCGACACCCGCTTTAGGAGAGCGGTGCTCTGTCCCCTGAGCTATCGAGACATGGGTTGGGCGCTTGCGAATGACACCTCCTGTGAACGTAATCCCGGATAAATCTCTGATTAACTACAATCATCAGCGTCAAATGCAAGCTTAATTATAATATCACCGAATTGCGTGTAGTACAAGCGATAAGAAGATAAAGGGAAAACCGATGAGGCTACAAGGGTATATGTGCAATTAAATTTTTTTCAATTAATTTGCCTAAAATGCTTGACCTGAAGCCATTTATAGTGTAATTCATTATGTAGTGAAATATTAATTCATAACATTTTTGTACAACATAGTCTCAATAAGTGTTATATAAGTTCAATATTGAAAGGAGAAAAAGGGTAAAATGAAAGAGACAAAGGGATTTATTGCAGAGTTTAAGGCATTCATCGCTCGTGGAAACGTGCTAGACATGGCGGTAGGTATCATCATCGGTTCTGCATTCACAGCAATCGTTACTTCGCTTGTTAATGATATCATCATGCCAATCGTCGGTGTTATTATCGGAGGAATTGATTTTTCGGGACTAAAGGTTACAGTTGGAAGTGCTGCGATTAACTACGGTGTGTTCATTCAGGCGATCATCAACTTCCTGCTCATCGCACTTACAGTATTCATTATAATCAAGGCGTTAAGCAAGGCTAAGAGAAAACAGGCAGAGGAGCCAGCGGAGGAAGAATCAGCACCAACACCAGAGGTTGAACTCCTGACAGAGATCAGAGACCTTCTGTCGAAACGCGACTAGTTCGGGCATATAGCCACAGTATTCATCCATTGGAAAGGTGGCGAGTAGCTAGATATAAAAGGGCTCTAAAGAGACAAATTAACTAATCAAAAACGAAGGACATGGGACCACACACCATGTCCTTTTCTCGTACGCGAATACTCGAGAATTCGGTATGATGCGTAGTGATTTATATGCCACTGATGAGCAATAACTACTAGAATTCAACACTGAAAGATAAGTAAATTTTAAGATTTGACGGGGCTTGAAGAGGCTTAAATGCTTGAAAAAAAGCCATAAATGGGCTAAAATAGCTTTGTCATTTTGCCACAAAAAAGTTTGTGGTAAATAGTGACAATTTAGGAAAACGGAGGGACGACTATGTACGATATCAGTCAAGTGCAGAGTGAATACAAGACTAAATTGATCGATGCAGATTTTGCTGCCAGCCTTGTTAAGAGTAACTATAGGCTGCACTTTGGCGTGGGAACAGGGAGCTCCATTTACATGGACAGGGCTCTTGGTGAACGCCTCAAGACCGATACGCTCCTTCGCGGATTAGAGATTCAGACTGAAGTTGCTGTGAGAAATGATTTTTTAGAGACTTTCAAGGCAACGAGGGACGTAAACACGGTTAGATTCTATTCATCTCATTACACATCTATGGACAGGATGATGGCCGATGCAGGTAATTGCTGGTACGTACCGATTCTATTCAACGAAGAGCCATTATATTGGGGGCAGGAAGGCAACGGGTTTGACATCTGCTGCATTCAGGTTGCGCCGATGGATAGGTATGGTAACTTTAATTTTGGGCCTACTAATGCTGATCTACTCGGAATTATTAGGAATTCTAAGATTGTCATAGTTGAGGTCAACGAGAAGATGCCGATAGCACTCGGATACGAGTCGCATATCAATATATCCGATGTAAACTACATAATCGAGGGAGAAAGCCCAGAGCTCGCAGAGTTCAGGGCAGCACCAGCGAGTCCTGAGGACAGAAGGATTGCCGAGTCGATAGTGGACCGCATTAGAAATGAAAGCACGCTCCAGCTGGGAATTGGAGCCGTGCCAAATTCTATAGGTGGACTGCTCGCAGAATCCGACATCCGAGACCTCGGTGGTCACAGTGAGGTAATCGTAGATTCATTTATGAATCTCTATTACGCTGGTAAGCTTACCAACAAAAAGAAGGTTGATAAGGGACTGACCGTATATACGGCAGCAGTCGGCAGTAAGGCGTTATACGATTTTATCGACGACAACCCTATCTGCTGCGCGGCACCGGTTGATTACGTCAATAGCGTGCACACCATTTCACAGATAGACAACTTCATTTCGATTAATAGCTGTGTTGGGGTCGATTTGTATGGGCAGGTTTGTTCAGAGAGCGCAGGCTTCAGGCAGCTTACAGGAACTGGCGGACAGCTAGATTTTGTGCTCGGAGCTTTCTTATCCAAGAATGGCAAGAGCTTCATGTGCACGCATTCGACAAGGACTAAGCCTAACGGTGAGGTTGTATCTCTCATCCACCCTACGCTACCGAGAGGGTCGATTATCACTACTCCAAGGACGGCGACACACTATGTAGTAACCGAGTATGGGGCAGTCAATTTAAAGGGCAAGTCGACATGGCAAAGAGCCGAGAGTCTCATCAGCGTAGCGCATCCTGATTTTAGGGAAGACCTGATTCAGGAAGCCGAGAAGATGGGGATTTGGCGTAATACAAGTAAGATTGAATATATTTAAGGTGTATTTAATTCATATTTAATAATCCTCAAGCACTATTAGTGCGGGGGGAGGGATTTATAGCAAGGCTTTACAGAAGGTCGGTTTGCGATGCGAATCGACGGGGTCATAAAGTCGTGGCAGAGGTGCGGTGGCGCAATGCACAAGGAGGTTTTTATGATTACAGCGGTTGTAGGTGCTAATTGGGGCGATGAAGGTAAGGGTAAAATCACAGACGTACTCGCACAGGAATCCGATTATATCGTGAGATTTCAGGGTGGAAGTAACGCGGGCCACACTATCAAGAATGAGTTTGGTAAATTCGGTCTTCACCTCATGCCATCAGGCATTTTTAACAAAGAAGCTGTAAGTGTTCTCGGAAATGGAGTGGCTGTCAACGCCAGAAAGTTCATTGAAGAACTTGCATCCATTGAGGAAGCGGGCGTTCCGCATGGCAAAATTATCATTTCAGATAGAGCACAGCTAGTAATGTCATATCACATGGCGCTTGACGCTTATGAAGAGGAAAGACTTGCAGGGCACTCATTTGGCTCTACCAAGGCTGGAATAGCACCGTGCTTCTCCGATAAGTATGCCAAGATTGGTTTTCAGGTTGCAGATCTCTATGCGGATAAGGAAGCCCTGATGGAGAGAATTGAGAACGTGTGTACTATCAAGAATGTTCTATTCGAGAACCTGTATCACAAGCCCTTGATTAAGGCGGAAGACATCTACGATGAGCTGATGGAGTATGCGGAGCTGCTTAGACCATACGTTGCTCATACTTCACAGGTGCTAAACGATGCGCTACATGCGGGTAAAAATATTCTCTTAGAAGGTCAGCTTGGAGCACTAAAGGATACAGACCACGGCATTTATCCGATGGTAACATCATCGTCGACACTCGCAGGCTTCGGTTCTATCGGCGCTGGACTTCCACCATATGCAATTGAGAGGATAGTTACAGTTGTAAAGGCTTACTCTTCTGCGGTTGGAGCAGGGGCTTTTGTAAGCGAGCTGTTCGGAGATGAGGCAGATGAGCTTCGTAGGCGTGGCGGAGATGGTGGTGAATTCGGCGTAACTACAGGTAGACCTAGAAGAGTCGGCTGGTTTGATGCTGTTGCTACCAGATATGGCTGCATGATGCAGGGTGCCACGGAGGTTGCAGTTACAGTTGTTGATGTTCTTGGCTATCTGGATGAGCTTAAGATCTGTGTAGGATATGAGATTGATGGAGAGGTGACTAAGGACTTTCCTAACACGCCGCTGCTTGAGAAGGCTAAGCCGGTTTATGAGACTCTTCCAGGATGGAAGACAGACATCAGGGGAATCAAGAACTACAATAATCTGCCAAGTGAGTGCAAGGCTTATATCGAGAGGATTGAAAAGGAAGTTGGAGTTCGCGTATCTATGGTTTCAAACGGACCAGCGCGCGAAGAGCTAATAATCCGATAATTTGCGAGGATGCGACGGCAATTTGTAAGGAATAACCTTCATTTTGCATGAGGCGATGCAGTTTATAATGTATAACCTACTGACAGAGACAGTTCCTGACGGCCTAGCTGTCAGGAACTAAATACTTAAAGGGGTAAAAATGTATAAGGAATCAATGCGCCAGACATGGGTAGAAATCGACTTATCGGCGCTAGACCACAATATCAAAGAAATCAAAAGAGTAGTCGGCAACAATGAGATAATAGGTGTCGTGAAGGCAGATGCTTACGGACACGGCAGTGTGCGCTGTGCGAAAGTACTTCGTGATAATGGAGTTAGACGTTTTGCGGTTGCAACAATTGAGGAAGCACTCGAGCTACGCGAGGCTGGATTTGACGAGAGCATACTCATCCTAGGGTTAGTCCCAGAGGATTGCACCGACATAATAATAGAGCAGGATCTTACGATTGTTGTCGGAAGTCTGGATAGAGCTAAGAAAAAATCCGAAATTGCGGTAAATAAAGGTGCGATAATAGACTGTTTCATCGCTATTGACTCTGGTATGGGTAGGATTGGATATAGGATAGAGACACCGCTGGAAAAGGAATTTGCGAGAACTGAAATTGAAGAGATCGACGAGCTTGAGGGACTTCGCATCAACGGTATGGTTTCGCACTTTGCGACTTCTGATGAAGCTGATTCAACGTATACGAACAAGCAGCTTTCACTGTTTAATGACTTCTATGAGGAACTCGCAGGCTGTGGCATCAATGTTCCAATGCTGTGTATCGCTAATAGCGCTGCTATTATGAACTACCCAAAGACCCATTTCGATGCAGTCAGACCTGGGATAATTCTCTACGGATGTTATCCGTCTGAAGAGGTGGATAAGACGAGACTGGATTTAAAGCCAGTTATGTCTGTAAAAGCATATATTATCCACATTAAAACAGTGCCAGCAGGGACGTCAATTAGTTACGGTAGAAAGTTTGTATCGGAGAGAGAGAGCAAGATTGCGACAATTTCTATCGGCTACGCAGACGGTTATTCGAGGACTCTCACCGGAAAGGCAGAGGTTCTTGTGCATGGGCATCGAGTTCCAGTCGTAGGAAGCATTTGCATGGATCAGTGCATGATAGATGTGACTGATGTACCAGATGTCGCAGCAGGAGATGAAGTCGTAATCATGGGACGTTCTCTAGATGATGAAATCTCGGCTGAAGAGCTCGCTGGCAAGATTGGAACTATCAACTATGAGATTCTGTGCGATTTTGGCATGAGGTTACACAAGATATATATTTATGCTGCAGATGATGACGATACCCTCATCTAAACTAGGAGTACAGTAGATTGGAGTTTTAAATGTTAGAGACTATTCGAAATTTCGACGGTTCGCTACTCATAAAGTTTCAGCACCTTACAGTCCATGATTCATTGACACCTATAGTTAAGGTCTTCACTCACCTGGGAGATGTCGGCATTATGTGGATAGTTATTGCAATACTACTTATGTTTTTTAAGCGCACCAGAAAGTATGGACTACTGATGTTCGCATCGCTGGTGTTGACATATCTTGTAAACAATCTGCTTCTTAAAGATTTAATCGATAGAACTAGGCCATACGAGATGTTTGATAATGTTCAGCGGCTTATTGGTAAGCAACATGATGCGTCTTTCCCTTCAGGCCATTCGGCCAGTTCGTTTGCTGCAGCTATGTGTATATATCTGAATGGTCCTAAGAAATACGGAATCCCAGCACTCTTGCTAGCGCTCTTGATTGCACTTTCGAGACTCTATGTAGGAGTTCACTATCCTGGAGATATAGTGACAGGAGCGATTATAGGTTCGCTCATGGCGTGGCTAGTATATAAAGTGTATGATGCAAGGCAGGAAGCGCTACATCCGGCAAAGCATAGAAGGAAGTAGCTAGTATTATGGCAGGAGGCTTTATGAGTGCAGACGGACTAAAAATTGGAAATGAATGGGACACCATACTTGCCGAAGAGAGGGAGAAACCATATTATAACGAGCTCGAGAGATTCCTCGACGAAGAATATGTGGCACATACAATATTTCCACCGCGTGATGAAATATTTACAGCTTTCAGGTACACTCCGTATAACGAAGTAAAGGTGCTGCTTCTGGGACAGGATCCTTACCATGAAAAAGGACAAGCCCACGGCATGGCTTTCTCGGTTCAGAAGGGCGTGAAACAGCCACCCTCGCTGGTAAATATTTTTAAAGAGATAAACTCTGACCTAGGGATTGCTCCGCCGCCTATTGATAACGGCTGTTTGATTCCGTGGGCTCGGTCTGGGGTATTGCTTCTCAACACAGTTCTCACGGTCAGGGAACACGAGGCTAATTCTCATCGCGGAAAGGGATGGGAACAGCTGACGGATGCGGTTATAAGAAAGTTAAATGAACGCGAGAAACCCCTGGTATTTATATTATGGGGATCTAATGCCAAGTCTAAGTTGCCACTCATCACGAATAAACAACATCTTGTAATAGCGGGTGCGCATCCTAGTCCGCTTTCCGCATATAGGGGGTTTTTCGGAGGCAAATACTTCTCTCGTGCTAACGATTTCCTCGAGAGGCACGGAATACCTACGGTTAATTGGGATATTCAGCAGTGATATCATTCGTGATAAGCGTTCACATAACAACCACGAGGAATTCATGATATTATATGGACGGATATGTTATATTTCAAAGGATTAGTAAACATTTTATAAATTTTATTTAAGGAAAGGTTGGAATCATGAACAACAAGAAACTTAAGACATCAAAGGTTATTATTGGACTTTACGTATGCACTGGAATCGTTTCAGTATATGCGCTATATGCAATTTTCAATTCGATCACATACCTCAGAAATTACTTCAAGACATATGGATCATCAATTGGAGAGCACTTCGGAGATGCCCTTTCTTATATCCTAAATCAGAGCTTGTCATACATCGCATTTGCTGTCCTTCTATTTGCAGCAGCTACAGTTCTGCATGAGGTTAGAAAGCTAAATCCTGATAACTACCTCAGCCAGGAAGAACTACAGATTCTAGCAGTAAAAAAGGCAGAGAAAGAAGCAAAGGCTGCAGAAGTAAAGGCTGATAAGGCTGCAAAGACTGCAGAAGCTAAGGCAGTTAAGGAGGCTAAAAAGGTCGCTAAGGAAACTGCAAAGGCTGAGGCTGCAGTAGAGTCAGCAAAGCTTGGAGAAGTAGCAGTAGAAGAAGAGGTTGAAGAACTAGCTGAAGAAGTAGTTGAGGATGCTTTCAAGGTCAAGTAATATCGCCTTTAGATGAGCAATCTAATCAATAATCTATATTATGAGCTGTTGCGTTATGCAATAGGCTTCAGATGATGTTTCGATACAATAATTGGGAATTGTAATATGATTAAGGCAGAGATTCGTATAAA
Source organism: Mogibacterium neglectum (assembly GCF_030644205.1). Classification (NCBI taxonomy): domain Bacteria; kingdom Bacillati; phylum Bacillota; class Clostridia; order Peptostreptococcales; family Anaerovoracaceae; genus Mogibacterium; species Mogibacterium neglectum. The sequence continues at coordinate 1,599,750 of NZ_CP128647.1, read as the reverse complement.
TAGAACGCTCCCTACAGAGCTGATTAAATTAATGAATAAGTGTGGGGAGCGTAAACGCAGCCCGAAGACTGTCATCAAAGCGCTGAGGGACGGTCTATTTATGGCGGGTCTTTATGTGGATGGTGAGCTTGTTGCTTTTGGCAGGGTGTCGGGAGATGGGGCGATGTATTTCCTTATTACCGATGTGATGGTAGACCCAGCTTATGAAGATAGTGGTGTCGATGTGCAACTGTACAAGGAGATAGATGATTTCCTTCTCGCTGTAGCACCTAACGATAGTAGAGTTCTTGCAATGACTAATAAGAAATATGAATCTGTATTTAGAACCTTCGGCTACGAATACATGGATCCCGATTATCGAACTGTGATGATCAGGGAATAACCGACTGATCGTAAGGAGGTGCTGACATCAAGCCGATAATATGGAATATGAATCTCAATCGCACACTGTCTATCGAGAAGATTTGCGCAATTTGAAACCAGATGTTGAAATACGAAATCGTATCTGCAGTCCGAAGATTAGGCTTTATAAATGATTGAGTGCTAACCGAAGGTGAAGCCCATATAAGGAGGGCATTCGCCATGTTCGGGGCTATATACCTCAGCTAGTTCCTTGTAGCTAGCTGAAATCATACCCAGAGGAGCGGACGATTCACTTCCAGCCCTGCTAGGCATCATGTAGTCACAGCGCTGAGCGCCGCATCTAGCTGCGAGTGCCTTCGCGATTGCAAGCCCGAGCTCCTTGTGGCCACCATCTTCACTGAAGGTGAGGAGTTCGGACACAGAGAGAGAGCCCGGCCCTGCGGTCTCACACGCTGCGATAGCCAAAGGCTCTGCGCCATCAGAAATCAGCATAAGCCCAGAACCGTCATCCTCAGCAGGCGCAGAGCCCGAAACATCTGCCTCCACCAGCCCTGCTACAAACCTCAGAGCCCCGTCTGAAAGCTTGATGTGGACGCGATTCGCCAGAATCTTTTCTCTATAATTATTATATTCCTGCGGTGTTATGATTTTAAATTGAAGCTGTAAGAACTCAAAATTATCCTGCTCAGACACATGGATAAAACCTTGCTCGGCATACATGAACTTCTTATACTCCAGCGGTTCATAAAACTTTATTAGGCTCGGTTCAGCTGGGGAGAGCATGGATAGTTTCCTGCTACTCTCAGCAATTTCTCTTGCATACACAGTTATGTGTGAACCGTAACCTTTGCCTCGTGCGGCAGGGTCAGTGCATATCGCATAACTCATCTCTATTGATTTTCCAGCTATTTCTGATTTTTTGCCTGTGGGGATGACTAACCTTCCCATGTCAAACTGAGTGAGCGCTGCTTGAAGCACCGCGCCATCACCTTGCTCTTCGATAATTAAGAAGTCGAGATAGTCATCACGGAAGCAATCGTCAAAGAATTCGATAAACCCTTCATCATCTCCGAATACTTTGCTGCGAAGTGAGATAAAACTCGCGAGGTCTGAATCCTCCCTCGGTCTTATTATATAGTTATTTTTCATAAGCAGTGTATTTCATAAGCAAGACATCTGGGTGATAGCTTTCCTTGGCTTTCCTAAGGCCTTCAAGACCCATGTCTTCCTCTCGGTTGATGTATTCTACATCAGGGAACTTCTCGGAAATAGCCTTTACGAATTCACGATTGATCATAGTATACGCACCTTCAACACCTGGTAGTGCCTTTTCAAAATGGACGTCCATGGTGAGTTGATCAAGCTGAGTAGCAGCAGTGAATGCAACAGGCTCTCCGTTTTGGTACAGAATTCCGCCAAAGAAACCAAGCTCTTCATAATTTTCGAACATCTGCTCGATAGCATCCGCTTCTTTGACAAGGTCAGGATCGCCTTTCTCCTTGTAGAATTCAGAGACGAATGCTCTTGCGGAATCTATATCTGATCCGTTCTCGATGAGCTTGAACTCCCATTCACCGTTTCTCTCAAAATGCTTGATGTGATTGCGCTTTGACGAAAGCTTACGCCCCTTAAGGTCACGCAGCTTCTCAACTGTGTATATGTAGTCAGCATCTTCACGATTTTCCTCTATTGTGAATTGATCGCCGTATACAGGTTCAAACTCTTCAAGGGTTTTAGGTGTGAGACCACGCATTATCAATTTCTGCCCACGCGAATGTGCGTCTTCTAGCAGTTCCTCAATAATTGGTTCAACATCACCGCTTCCCTTAGGATATGCGAAGATGTATCCAAACTTAGGCATTCTTATGATCATACGCTCGCCGATAAAAGCGATTTCTGGCTCGTATGCGTGCCTCCAGATATATAAATTTGCAAAACTGTAGTCGGCACCATGACATCCGCTCGAACAGATTACGGTCTTTGCAAAGTCCTGGTCATCTAACCTGACAGGTCTAAATTCTAGCATTAGTCTCTCCCTTTTAATTTCTTAATCAAAGTATACGATTCTATTTTACAAAATTAACATCTCATTATAGCACTAAAAACCAACATGTAAAGTGAATTCCGAGTGAATAAGTAGGAATTTAAAAAGATACTTTCATGCTATTGATTTTATAACTTCAAAATGTTACTGTTGCAATAGAAATATAGAAATGACATTCGGAAAGGGGATGAAAGATAAATGGCTAAGATTACAAAGGATATGATTATCGGTGATGTTATCAATGAACATCCAGATCTAATTCAGGTATTCTTCCAGAACGGAATGATGTGCATCGGTTGCCCTGCTTCCCAGGGAGAGTCGATTGGACAGGCTGCTCAGGTTCACGGACTTGATGGAGACCACCTGGTTAATGCTCTTAATGCTGCAATTGACGCATAAGATACATACATTCCATATATGGATTAGATTTCGTTATATAGCAGGGTGTGATTGCCCTGCTTTTGTTTTTAGTTATAGGTATAGGGATATATTAGGATGAAGAGAGAGTTAAATCACCATTACATAGGTGAATCGTATGGAGGTAACCAGGACTGGTTTCGTACATTGTGGCTGCGAATAGGTGGCTGCGGTGCGGAGACTGCATGTGAGAGCAGTTTATATTTTGCGCGCGAGCTTGGATTCACGAAGCTATATCCATTTAACTCTGATGATGTTAAGCGAGAAGAGTATGTAGACTTCGCGCATATGATGGAAGACTACCTATGGCCAAGACTTACTGGTATTAACAAACTATCTATTTATATAAATGGGTATGTAAAATATCTTCGAGATGCTGGCGAATACCGAGTGGATGTGGGTGAATTCTCTGGAGACCATACTTACGAGGAGGCAGCAGAAAAAGTGAAGGAACAGATAGATTCAGGACTACCTATCCCGTTTTTAACACTTAGGCACAATGATACACGCTTCAGCGACTATGTATGGCATTGGTATATTGTAAATGGATATGATGAGACACAGGAGGGGCTTAAGGTTAAGGCTGTGACATACAGCGGCTATAAATGGCTTGATCTCAAGGGACTTTGGAACACTGGTTGTAAACCGACCGGTGGGATGATCATATATACCGTACACGATAAAATTTCGGAACTATAATTTATACAGATGTGTATTATTAGGGGCATTTTTCTTGCAATAATACGAATAGGCAAGGTGTGAAAGAATAAACACATGAAAAAACGACTGCGAGACAAGATTAAACTTCTCACAGCCATTTTTGATTATAAAATTTTATAGCGATAAACCACTATATTAGTTTAATATATTTATTACTAAAATAATAATCTATCGTATAAATTTTGCTCTTTTAATCACTAATTCTGCAGCTATACCGATGGCAACTCCTGCAATCGTTCCAGAAATCATCAGCACTGGTAGGTAGTAGAAAATCCTGATGTCATTAATGAGCAATGCTGCAATTGCAAGCTGTCCCATATTGTGCAGGAAACCGCCTGCCATACTGACACCGGTAATGCTGAAGAGATTGGTCTTCTTGAGTAAAATCATGCCGATCAAACTAATTGTTGCACCTGCTAGGGAGTAGAGCATACCGAACGCACCGTTAAAAAGCAGGCCTGCGACTACTATTCTAATGACATTTAACATGACTGCGTATTTTGCGGATAACTTATACAGCGCAACAACAGCCACTAAGTTAGCTATCCCTAATTTGATCCCCGGAATGCCTGGGGTATATGGTATAATAGCTTCGACATACGATAAAATTAGAGCCAGTGAAGCTAGTAGCGCAACGGTTGCGACATTATTGCTGCGGTTACGAGGAGTCCTGCGCGAAGGCTCGGTTGAGTGTTTAACTCGATACTGAGTCATACTTATTCGCCTCCTTTCCGCCTATCGAAACGACAACTTTATTAGGGAGGCATATTATGCTTTCCCCGGTCTTGCTTATAGCTTTGTGCTTTACGCACACTTGATTTTGGCATGATGCTTCGGACATAGTTACGTAGCCGTGCTTAATTCTGATTACGTTGAGCTTATTTCCTTGCTTTACAGCGATAGTTTTATCCTCTGACAAGCTGTACACTCCGTACTTCTTGCCATCTACTGTCACGGTGACTTTGTCTCCTGAATGACTCGTCATGCTGAGCCACACAGAGGAGGCTATACCAAGTGAAACGAGGATTATGAAGAGGACGATATCAGCTTTTCTTATAAATCCTTTTAACATTGTTCGTTATCCCCTGTAACCCCTTAACTGTGAGGTAATAAATTGATTAAAATTAGCAAACAAACCATAAAACTTTCGTTAATATTCATAATAATTGCAACGGTTATTATAACACAGACAGCCTGCAAGAACACCAAGGATGTTGAGCCAGTATCTAAGGAAGGCTTCTATCTCGACACAGCGTGCAAGATTTCGATATATGACATGGATGGAGACCTAGATAAGGAGAAAGCAGAGGCTGCAATCGACAAGGCTTATAAAAGGTGTCGCGAACTCGAGAATACTTTAAGCAATACAATCGAGTCGAGTGAAGTCAGTCAAATCAACAATGCTGGTGGCAAGTGGGTAACTGTAGGAAAAGATACGCTCAAGGTTGTGAAGGCTGGTGTGAAGTATGGTGAGCTATCCGATGGCGATTTCGACATAACTATTGGATCAGTTTCAGGGCTATGGGACTTTCAGGCTGAGAATCCAGCAGTTCCAGATCAGTCTAAGATTACAGAGGCGCTCAAGCATGTAAACTATAAGAATATTCAGTTCGACGGAAACAAGATAAGAATCATCGATCCTGAGGCTAAACTCGACCTAGGCGGAATTGCAAAGGGATATGTTGCAGATGAACTTACGACTCTTCTCGAGAAGGAAGGTGTAACATCGGCTGTAATTAATCTCGGAGGGAATATTTCAACGATAGGTGGTAAACCGGATGGCAGTCCATTTATCATCGGAATAGAGAAACCATACACGGATAGGACTGAAATTATCGGAACGACGACAGCGGATAATCAGACAGTTGTAACTTCTGGAATATATGAGAGACAGTTTCAAAAGGATGGTAAAATTTATCATCATGTGCTAAGCAGCAAGACTGGATATCCAGTCGAGACTCAACTTGAGGCTGTCAGCTTGGTGGCTAAGAAGGGACGCTCGATGGATATCGATGCTATGAGTACAATCTGCCTGATGAAGGGTGTAGACGGCGGAAAGGCATTTATCAAGAAGCAGAAAGGTGTTGAGGCTGTCTTTAGCGCACAGGGCAAGGAAGTTGCCAAGACTAAGGGTATGAAATTCACGGCTGAATAGTGGATTAAAGCACAGTTAATAGATAATCTCAATCTCAAATGTAGTGGATTGGTATGCAATATATAGAAATCAAACATTAAATAATCGGGAGGTGCACGGTTTGAATACGAGTAAGTTACTGGTCGATATGCACCTCCATACCACAGCATCAGATGGTTCGTTTAGCCCTGCAGAGGTTGTGCAGATGGTGAAGGAGTCTGGCGTCAAGGTGTTCTCCCTAACCGATCACGATACAACTGCTGGAATACGCGAAGTAGAGGATGGAATCCCGGAGGGAATGGAATTCTTCAAAGGCATTGAATTCTCCTGCAAAGCTGGTGATATCAAGTGTCATATCCTCGGATACTCGTACGATGATAGTCACCCTGATTTTATGGAGGTACTTGCTTCGGCAGAGGAAAAGAGAGAAGATAAGCTCGCGATTAGAATTGAACACCTAAGGGAAGTGGATGGTATAGAGCTGACTGCAGAAGAGATTGCAGAGCTAGAAGCTATTCCGTCAGCAGGAAAGCCACACATAGCTAACATTCTCATGAGGAGAGGGATTGCTGGCACCAGAACGGAAATTATAAGCAGATATCTTGAGTTCGGAGTGGACAATAGGATTCCTGCCGAACTGGCAATTGGGGCAATCAAGTCATCTGGTGGAGTTGCAATCTGGGCTCATCCTCTCGGCGGAGAGAATGAAGTTCATATGGATAGGAAAGAACTTGAGGTGAAACTCGATGCTCTGCAAGGTATAGGAATTGAAGGCCTAGAGTGTTTTTATTCTAGATACAACGATTGCGAAATAGCGATGCTTTTAGAAATTGCAGGAAGACGAGGACTGCTAGTGAGTGGGGGCAGTGATTTTCATGGTAAGAATAAAAATGTAGGAATTGGGGAGCTTCGTGTGAGCAGGAAGCCTGTCTTTGATTCTGACTTGAACCTTATAGAGATACTTAGACAAAAGCGCTAGAGACTTGTGCGATATTAAGTGCACTTTTATATTGTATTAATTAAATTATAGTATTGAATGGGCTATGTCATTTGTATATAATACGCAAGTTCGCAAGACGAAAATATTTATGCAGAAAGTAAATGGGTAAAGAAATGAGTGAAAAGACAGCAAAAAAGTTAGGCTGGGCGGGAACATGCATGTCCATTCTAATGTACGTAGCATACATAGCTCAGATAATTAGCAATCTAAATGGGAACAAGGGTAGCTTCATTCAGCCACTAGCTGCAGCAATAAATTGCACGCTGTGGGTGACATACGGACTTTGCAAGAAGGATAGAGATTATCCGATTGTATTTGCTAACGTTCCGGGAATCTTCTTCGGACTCGGAGCAGTAATAACATCATTTTAATAAAAACCATAATGAGCGTGTAAATACCATTCCAAAGTGCTGGGGTGGTATTTTTCTTGTGAAATATCTAGATAACAACGTGCGAACTAAAGGTATCAAAAAATGCGGGCAAAACAATAAGCCGGGAACTTGCGCTCCCGACTACATGTCGTTAAAACATATGGCTACATGCCCTAGCGGATTAACCGCGAATGGCTGAAATTAAATCTCCAAGTAATGGTTCGAACTTTACACCGTACCAGTGCTCTTTGTCATCTATCGTATTCTTGATGCAGCTGAGGACGTATTCGCCAGCAATTCTAGCTGCTTCAGCCTTATCTTTACCTGCGAGGTAAGATCCTACAAATGCAGATGCGAACACATCACCTGTTCCGTGGCAAGAAATAGGCATCTTCTCATGCTTTATATAATTTATACCGTTTTCGTCCGATACGAGAATTCCAGTGTTTTTATCATCATAGCTGACGCCGGTCATGATTACAGTCTTAGCACCTAGCCCGTGCAGACCCTTTACAAGCTTCTCAGCATACTCTTCATCGTAACTTTCCTTGTACTCGTTCCCTGTTAGAAGTGAAGCTTCTGTGATATTAGGAAGTGTTACGTCTGCTACAGCAACTAGCGACTTCATAACCTCTACGAAGTCCATGTCAAATGCTGGATAGAGCTTGCCCTCATCAGCCATAGCAGGATCGACTATCCGTAGACCAGACGGAGATACAAGCCTTGCAAATATATCCTTGACGTATGTAATCTGTTCGCTGCTTCCGAGATATCCAGTATAAGCTCCATCAAATGTAATTTCTTCAATCCCCCATTGCTTGATGATATCAGGCATATCACTAGTTAAGTCACTGCAAGTGAACCCTTTAAATCCACCAGTGTGATTCGAAAGTACGGCTGCTGGTAAAATTGCTGTCTCGTGTCCGCATGCTGAAAGTATAGGGAGTGCGACGGTCAGCGAGCACTGTCCAACGCACGATATATCTTGTATAGATAATATTCTCTTATATTCCATTATTAACCTCGATTTCTGTAATTGACCTAGAAATAGTTCAGTGCCTAGAGAGAAGTTCTCTTATAATAGAAGTTTTTTCCTAGTGCTGTCTTGCCTAATGCCGCCGAAACTACGATAGCAACAACTGCACCAACAGTTGCCTGCAGGACATTGCCGGGAACATCAGCGAGTGGGGCAGCCCAATTTCTATATATAAAGCCCTGCGCTGCGTAGTAACCAGATACAGTCCAGAGAACTGCAAGCACATATGCGAATAGCTCTGCAAAAGGTAGTCCTGCAATTTTAGCTACGTGACCTCCGTTTGCTGCACGTCTATTCAGCAAGTCAAAGAATAGCTGTACTATCAGTACCATGATGATCTTAATCACCAATGTCCAAGGTGCCCATACCGCATATCCGCCGTAGATATCAGCCAGTCCAGCACCAACGCCGCCAGCGAAGCAAGCGTACTTCTTTGGCAAAATTATTGCAGCGAGGAGTACGAATCCATCACCGAGGTGGATGTATCCCATAGCATTAGGGATCTTGAAGAATGTAGTCGCAATCATAACCATTGCAGTCAACATCGCTGTGGTTACTAGAATTAAAGTCTTATCGCTTCTGTCAGCACGGCTAGTGCTGTCTGTCTGGTTATTAGTTTCAATCATACTTTTTACCCTCCATATAGCCATCTATAAAAACTTATAGAAATGCTGTTTTTATTATTGAATTGTCGTTGTGCAGTTCTTCGACAAGTATTATAATATCAATATAGTGCAATTATAAAAACATACAATTTATGTAAAATTTTAGAATACAGATAGGGGAAAATAGACGATGAGAAGCATTATTTTCGATTTTGCCGACAATAATAATCAAAATCTATATATACAGATTTTCGATTACATAAAGGCTAAAATCCTATCCGGCGAATTCGAGCTCGGCATGAAGCTGCCTTCGTTACGTCAGCTCGCTAAGGAGAACGGCATCAGCGTCACTACTGTTGAGACTGCATATAACCAACTGTTGGTAGAGGGTTACATAGAGAGCAGACCTAAGTCGGGATACTATGTAAGCGATGATATATCTGGTGCGGTCGGAAATGGAAGTGCTGAAGGAGAACTGACATTAGATGAACTTCTCCCACCAGAGAGCACCAAGACGGTTAAGGAGCGCTCGCTAATCTACGATGAAGAGAGCTTCGAGTTCTCGAAGTGGAAGAAGTGCATGAGCAAGGTCTTCAATGAGTATGCCTACGCGCTGCAGTCTGAAGCTGATGTTCAGGGCGAAGCAGCGCTTCGCTATGAAATTGCGAAATATCTATATGCTGGAAGAGGTGTAAAATGCTCGCCAGACCAGGTCGTAATAGGCGCTGGTTCTCAGCAGCTCGCGACGCACCTCATACGCATCCTCAGGGAGATCGGTATCAGCAATGCTGCGATGGAGTCTCCGGGGTATGGACCCGTTCGCGAGATATTTAAGGATGAAGGGGTCAGTCTCTCTAACATTCCAGTGAAAGACAATGGAATTGTGATTGAACGTCTTCCAGTCAATATGCGAAGCCTCGTCTATGTAAATCCGTCAAATCAGTTTCCGTCAGGCGCTGTTATGCCGATTGGCCGCAGATATGAACTGATCAAATGGGCAGAGGACAACGATAGCTTTATCCTCGAGGATGATTACGATAGTGAACTCAGATACTTTGGAAAGCCTATACCAGCCCTGCAAGGCCTCGATAGGTCGGGGAGAGTCGTGTATCTCGGCTCGTTTTCGTCGACACTTTTTGCATCGATTAAGATAAGTTACATGGTGCTGCCGAAGGAACTCATGGAGATTTTTGACAGAATCAAGAGCAAGTATTCGCAGACGTGCTCCAAGGCGGAGCAGATTTGTCTCGCACTATATATGGATAATGGCTATTATTACAGGCATATCAAGAAGTGCAGAAAGAGAAATTCTGAAAAGCTCCATACAACTATGGAGATGTTCAAGGAATATGGAGAAGGGCTGATAGAGGCACTTGACTCGAAGTCTGGACTGGCTGTTATGCTGCGCATCAAGGCTCCTGTGCCTGTTGAACAACTATGCAAGGTGGGCAAGGATGTTGGGCTTATGATGAACCCAGTTACGGATCTCTGCACTAAGGACGAACAGGTGGTATACTTCTATTTCTATAGAGTGTCTGAACCACTGCTGAGGTTACTCATCAAGATGTTTGTCGGCAATATTAAGAAGGGGATGAGGAATATCAATGCTTAGAATATTAGTTAGCAACGATGATGGAATAGAGGCACACGGAATCCGCACATTGGTACGTTTTCTTTCACACATGGCAGAGGTATATGTTGTGGCCCCTGACAAGCAGCGGAGTGCTAGTGGGCAAGCGATTACGTTTGGTGGCAAAGTGACTGCTAAGCAGGTAGAGATGGATGGAGCTATGAAGGCAATTGCTTTATCTGGAACACCTGCAGACTGTGCTAAGTTCGGTATAGATATGATGAGGGATGCTGGGACTCCACCGGACTTTGTCATCGGAGGAATAAATCATGGTGGAAATGCAGGTGCAGATATTAACTACTCTGGAACATTCGCGATAGCAAGCGAAGGTGCTGTGAATGGTTATAGAGCTATAGCGCTATCCGTGACAAATAGAAAAGCGACGCACTTTGAATTCATATGCGAGATGATACCAGAACTGCTCGAGGTGGCGAAGAAGCTGCAGCCGGGAAGCATACTCAATGTAAATGCACCTGACCAGCCTAAGTGGCAGATTAAAGGTGTGAGATATGCCGAGGCTGGTATCTGTGGATTTAACAATAAATTTGAGAGAGTCATTGAAGAAAATCCAGATGGCGAGCACGTAGAAAACGAGAATAAACCTTTTTCAGAAGGAGAATATAAGTATAATGGTGAGGTGACGGATGGCAGCGTTCAGCCGTCAAACAATGACCTTTACTGCCTTGCAAAGGGATATGCGACTATCACTCCATATAAGGTGAACCGCGTGGATAACGGCTTGCTCGCAAAACTCCGTGGTCTTAGCTCTGATAACACGATGTGCATAATTATTGATGTTCAGGGGCACATGATATCCAAGGTCCGCAAGGGTGAGAAGTTCATGGGTAACATATTAAAATTAGCAAAATGCCTGAGCATACTCGAACTTCCGACACTGCTTACGGAGCAGTTCGGGCACGATGCAGAACCGATCTTAGGTGAACTTAAGAGTGAATTTCACAGCTTTGAGAAGCTAGACAAGGTGGATTTTGACTGCACGGCTTCTCCAGATATGGAGAGCTTGCTTCAGTCTCATAAAGGTAAACGCATCGTTCTCGCTGGATTAGAGGCTCACATCGGGATACTGCAGAGTGCTAGAAGTCTTGTGGATAAGGGATATGATGTTCAGATCATAAAAGACTGCTGTGCTTCTAAGCAGAAGGACGACCTCGAAGAGGCGATGAAAACACTTCGGGACATTGGGTGTACGATTACGACTTTAGAATCATTTATATATGATGAAATTGGCAGCACCACTAACTTCTCGTACAGGAAGGTGAAGAAGGTCCTTGAAGCATAAATAAAAAGTTATGTGCAGGATATGATAATAATTGCTAGAAAATGCGCGTAAAAAATGTTATTATATTTTGCATTGGCGCTCAGCTTGGATCGATGGAGCGTTAAATAATATAAGCGCTGTATAGAGGTAATGGCAGCGCAATTAGGTAAGGACAGGTGGTTTAAGAAATGAATAACAACAAAAGATGGTTGTACCTCGGAATGGCGACTATTTCAACGCTATTCCTCGGACTTATTTACGCATGGTCACTGTTTAGAACTCCTTTTGCAGAGGTATTCAAGACATGGACAGTAGCACAGATGTCGATGACATTCACAATCTCGATGATCATGTTCTGCTTGGGCGGACTCATCGGAGGTCATCTCGGCAAGGTGTTTGGTGTAAAGCTCAGACTTCTCATCTCTGGAGTGCTGCTTCTCATCGGATTCTTCATGGTTTCGACTTTGAATCCAGCAGATGCTTCGGGAAGCCTTACGAAGCTTTATATATTCTACGGCGTATTCGGTGGAGGTGGCGTAGGTATTGGATATAATGCCGTTATCACCACTATCACTAAGTGGTTCCCAGACAAGGTTGGTCTTGCTTCAGGAATCATGCTCATGGGATTCGGTCTAGGTGGACTTGCCCTCGGAAGTGTTGTAACTAAGTTCATTGTGAAATTTGGAATTTTCTCAACATTCAAGATTCTAGCTATCACAATTTTCGTAGTAATGGTTGTTGCATCTATTATCATTAAGGCACCGGAAGCACCTGCAGCAGGCGCAAGCAAGGCTGCTGCATCTGATGACAATACTCATCACTATACAGCTGCAGAGATGATGAAGACAGGCAGATTCTGGGTATTCTTCATTTGGGCTGTTGCACTTAACTCAGCTGGGCTGATGGTTATCAACAGCGCGGCTAATATCTCGCTTGCTTACGGTGGATCTGCGGTACTCGGAATGATCGTTTCGCTATTTAACGGAGCAGGAAGAATCGTTACAGGTAATAACTTTGATAAGTTTGGCAGAAAGACAACTGCTATTGTAAATAACTTATTCATGTTTATAGCAGGTGTCCTGCTTGTAGTCGGTGGCATGAGCCATTCTCTTATCGCAATCGTCGTTGGACTTATCTTCGTAGGTCTAGCTTATGGAGGAACTCCAACGCTCACATCTGCATATATCAATAAGGCATTCGGGCATAAGTATTTCCCTACTAACTTCAGTATCGCAAACTTCTCCTTGATCCCAGCAGCTATCATCGGACCTAATATCTCAGCTAAGCTGCTCGAGGCTGCAGGTGGAAGGTATGATTCGAACTTCTATGCTCTAATTGTTTTCACCTTAGTAGCATTCGTGCTATGGATTGCGCTAAATGTGACAAGTAAGAAGAGCGATAATGAGGGGTATAAGTAGAGAGAATTCAGATAAAAGTATGTAATAATTACAAACTCGATAAGTCGGAAAACAACAATGAAACTAAAATATGGCAGTGGTATTTAACCATTTTGATTAGGTGCAAATTAAGCGCTTGCGAAATGTTTAAGCCACTGCTATTTTAATTTAAAGAAATCATAATAAATACAATCGGATTTCTTATGCCAAATGATATATACTTCTATTACAGACATGACTTAAGGAGGGTATACCGTGAAAATTCTAGTTTGTGACGATGATAGAGAAATCGCTAGAGCGATAGAGATATATCTAAATAATGAAGGCTTCGAAGTTGTGAAGGCACACGATGGATTTGAAGCACTAAATGTTGTGAAGAACGAGGATGTTAAGCTCGCCATCATGGACGTTATGATGCCTAAGCTCGACGGAATTCAGGCGACGCAGATGATTAGAAATGAAAAGGATATTCCTATCATCATGTTGTCTGCGAAGTCCGAGGATTACGACAAGATTATCGGATTCAATATCGGGGCAGATGACTACGTTACTAAGCCTTTTAATCCAATGGAGCTCGTAGCTAGGGTTAAATCGCAGCTTCGCAGATATACTCAGTTTGGAAATGCAAATGGGTCATCTGAGGAGGGAATCTATAGAGTAGGCGGACTCACCGTGGATGACAATAGCAAAAAAGTTACTATCGATGGACGAAGTGTAATGCTGACAGCTACTGAATTTGGTATATTGAAGCTACTTGCACAGAGTCCTGGCCGAGTATTCTCAATGGAGCAGATATATGAATCCGTATGGGATGAGCCTGCTTACAATCCGGAGAATACGGTTGCGGTACACATCAGACACATAAGAGAGAAAATCGAGATAAACCCTAAAGATCCTAGATACATAAAGGTAGTGTGGGGTACAGGATATAAGCTTGAAGGAGATAACTAATGAGGGAACAAGTCGTAAGGGACGAGTTTCGTGGACTTAAATCTAAATTTGCCACCTTGGTGGCGACTGTGAGTATGGTGTTCCTCATCGTCTCAGCTAATAGAATCGTCGTATATGAGACGTATACGAGCGAATACTTTAACGGATATGTCGACAAGAACAAGCTAGTCGGCATATTGACGACGAACTTCATACTCCTCATAGTGTTTGGTGCTTTTGCGATTGCAGGAGTAATATTCGCGATATATTTCGCTGGAAAATACGATAGAAAAGGCAGGGTTCAGCTAAATCTGCTCGACCGAATATTCCCAGAACTAAGGATTCTAGGAATCTTTGTGATGGGTATTGGTGTCGTTTATTCCGAAGAGGTTTTCTATGGTTATATCTTTTCGGGCAAGTCATTTAACCATATTCTGAGAACGATTGTTAAGCATGGAATTACAGTCAAGGAATTAAGGACTCGCAGCTATACAGGCCTGGGTGAAGAATACTCAGTATTTAAGCCGGAATGGGTGCAGGGATTTGGTTCACTCGCAATGATGACCATTTGCGTGCTGCTTACGATGATACTGCTGACCTCTCTTGTAAAGAATATCAAGAACGACGACTTCTTTGAACGTTCAATCATCGGAAAAGTGCTGATGGGTGTATATAACATCTTCGTGTCGAAGGATATCACGATGAAGAGGATATATCTCCTCATAATTGCGATTTTTGCACCTATATATATATGGCAGGGATGGATCTTTGTCGACATGATTTTAATAATCATATTTGTTCCGAGGTACTACCACGATTACGCGATGGTAAGGCAAGGCCTCAGATCAATCAAGGAAGGTGATTTTGACAATAAGGTCGTCGTTAGACATAGAGGTGAGTTCGAGAGACTTGCAAATGACATAAATGAAATCGCTAAGGCTGAAGAAATCGCTCTCGAAAATGAGCTGCGAAGCCAGAGACTCCGTAACGAGCTCATTTCCAATGTATCTCACGATCTAAAGACGCCACTTACATCTATGGTTACATACATAGATTTACTAAAGATGCAAGGCCTTGACAGCCCAGACGCTATGTCGTACCTCGAGATTATCGATCAGAAGACCAAGAGGCTTCAAAAGCTGAGCGGTGACTTATTTGAAGCTACCAAGGCATCAAGTGGAGCTATGCCTATCAGCATTGAAGTTATCGATCTAAACGGGATGGCGCAGCAAGTAGTTGGTGAGCTTAATGATATCTTCGTAGCTGCAGATGTTGAGGCTCACTGCGAAAAGAATGACGAGCACGTATTCGTAAATGCCGACGGCAAGATGCTATGGCGTGTAATCGAGAATCTTCTAACCAATGTCAGCAAGTACAGCATGCCTGGGACTAGGGCATATGTGAAGGTTCGCGAGATGGGCAAATTCGCTGCACTCGAGATCAGCAATGTATCTAGAGATGCTCTCGATATGGATCCAGATGAGCTTATGGAGAGATTTAAACGAGGTGATAAGTCCAGAAATACTGAGGGTAGTGGACTTGGACTTGCTATCGCAAGAGACTTAATGCACATGATGGATGGAGATGTCAGATTGGGAATCGATGGAGACCTGTTTAAAGCGAGGGTTCTGATTCCGCGTGTTGGACAGAGGTAAGTTTTATAGGCTTTTGCTGGAGTATCGATTTTAATGATATAGAGGAAAATGTATTTAATATCAATTAGGGATTGGTTGCGCCAATCCCTTTTTATGATGGAAAACTCCTCAAATGCATAAAATACGAACACTTAAGCTCGAAAGCCTGATTATACTTCGGGTAAATATCAAAATTCCGCATAAAAGGCGATAAACATCGCTATAAAATACGGGTTTAGCAAACCCATATTGTTGACATTGATGATGCATGTGATAAATTTAAATTACGATATAAATAGAAATTGTATCCGTGCTCAAGAAGCTGAAATCATTGGCTGCCAGAGCAGTAAAAACACGTTGATAAAAGGCGGATGAATACGCACTCGCATTAATAATTAAAGATGAAGGTAAGAGATTTATGAAAAAAGTAGCAGTAATCATGGGCAGTGACAGCGATCTGCCAGTAGTTGAGAAATGCATCAACGAGCTAAAGAAATATGGGATACTTACAGAAGTACACGTTTACTCTGCACACAGAACACCAGATGAAGCGATTGATTTTGCAAAGACTGCTGAAGAGAATGGCTTTGGGGTTATTATTTCTGCAGCAGGCAAAGCAGCACATCTCGGTGGAGTTCTTGCGGCAAACACAATCCTGCCAGTGGTTGGAATTCCGATTAAGGCTTCCGCACTGGATGGAATGGACGCACTCTTATCCACTGTTCAGATGCCACCTGGAATCCCTGTTGCATCAATTGCAATCGATGGTGCGAAGAATGCGGCTATATTCGCAGCTGAAATTCTCGCGGTTTCCGATGAACAGCTTAGAATCAAACTCAGAGAAGAGCGTAAGAAGGCGCACGATGCAGTAATCGAGAAAGATGCTGCAGTGTGTGCAAAATTCAACTAAAGCTTGCAGAGATAAAATAGTTTCAAGTATTGATTAAAAGCGATTCGAATAGCGGCTTCAGCAGGTAAATAAAAGTATTTAACAGATTGATTATATAAGGTTAGGAATAGTATGAGTGAGTTAAGAGAAGAATGTGGAGTAGTGGGTGTTTTCTCCCCAAGGGAGATGTACGAGATAGGCAGAACTGTCTATTATGGCCTTTATTCGCTACAGCACCGTGGTCAGGAGAGCTGCGGAATCGTGGTTAACGATGATGGTGTATTTGCAAGCCACAAGGATTTAGGGCTGGTGAACGATGTATTTAACAACAGTACTCTCGATGAACTGGGCATAGGAAGCTTAGCTATCGGACATGTGCGCTACGGAACTACGGGCAAGAACGAACGTGCAAATGCTCAGCCTATAGTTGTAAATCATATCAAAGGTAGCATGGCTGTCGCACACAACGGCAATATCGTGAATTCCGGTGACCTAAGAAGGGAACTTGAGCTTGAAGGCTCTATATTTCAGACTACAAGTGACACAGAGGTAATCGCATATCTGATTACCAAGGAGAGACTCCATACAGACTGCATAGAAAATGCGATTAATGCAGCGATGCATAGGCTAAAAGGTGCATATTCACTATGTGTGATGTCGCCAAATAAGCTCATCGCAGTTCGTGATGACAGAGGCTTTAGACCTCTATGTTACGGCCTCACGGAAGATGGCAGATACGTTGTGGCATCTGAATCATGTGCACTTGATGCAGTGGGAGCAAAATTTGTCAGAGATATAGAGCCCGGCGAAATAGTTGTTTTCAACCACGAAGGAATTCGTAGCATCAAGGATCACTGTAACAAGAATTCTAAGTCGATATGCATATTCGAATACATCTACTTCGCAAGGCCTGACTCCAAGATTGACGGCATCAGCGTTCATCGCGCTAGAGTTGAGGCAGGTAGAGCTCTGGCGATTGACTATCCAGTAGATGCGGATATAGTAATCGGAGTACCTGACTCGGGACTAGATGCGGCAGTCGGATATGCGCGCGAGTCGGGAATTCCTTACGGCATGGGATTTGTAAAGAATAAGTACATCGGCCGAACTTTTATCGCACCTGGACAGACCCAACGTGAGAAGCTTGTAAACATCAAGCTTAACGTGATCGAAGAGACTGTAAGAGGTAAGAGAGTTGTCATGATTGATGACTCCATCGTTAGAGGAACGACTTCAAGAAATATCGTTGAGAAGCTCAGACATGCAGGGGCAAAGGAAGTACATCTCATGTTGACTGCGCCTCCATTCGTTGACGAGTGTTACTACGGCACCGACGTATCGGATAAGTCACAGCTAATCGCTGCGAATCATACTGTGGATGAGATTTGCACGCTCATCGGATGCGATTCAATCGGATTCCTCAAGATGGAGAGACTTCACGAGATGATTGGAACAGCACCCAATGTGGGATACTGCGATGCATGTTTTGGTGGAGAGTACCCTGCAGGTAGAGCTACCACAGGGAAATTCAAATTCGAAACTAAGCTGAGCGAAAGCAAGAAAAAGGAGAACTAAGATGAAGAGCCAGAGCGAGAGCTACAAGGAAGCAGGAGTAGATATCACCAGCGGATATAGAGCGGTAGAACTCATGAAGGAGCATGTCGGCAAGACTATGCAGTTTGGAAATACTGCTCCCGTGGGTGGCTTCGGCGGATTGCTGCAGCCAGACCTCACAGGTATTAGCGAACCAATCCTAGTCAGTGGAACTGACGGTGTCGGAACAAAGCTCAAGCTTGCTTTTCTGCAGGATAAGCACGACACAGTGGGTATCGACTGCGTGGCGATGTGCGTAAATGACATCATCTGCGTTGGCGCAAAGCCTCTATTCTTTCTCGACTATATAGCTTGTGGCAAGAATGTTCCTGAGAAAATCGCATCCATAGTAAAGGGAGTTGCCGACGGATGCATCCAGTCCGAGTGCTGCCTTATAGGTGGTGAGACTGCTGAGATGCCAGGCTTCTATCCTGAGGACGAGTATGACCTGGCAGGGTTTGCAGTAGGAATCGTAGATAAGAGCAAGGTTATCGATATAGAGAAGGTGAGCGAGGGTGACGTGATCCTCGGAATCGCATCATCGGGCATTCATTCAAACGGATATTCGCTAGTCAGAAAGGTTTTCGACGTTGAGAACGTAGATCTCACGGCAAAAAGAGATGACCTCGGAGGAAAGTCTCTAGGTGAGGCACTTATCGAGCCAACTAAGATTTACGTGAAGCCGATGACTGAGCTGTTCAAGGAGATGACTCCGCATGCTGTAATGCATATCACAGGCGGAGGTTTTTATGAGAATATCCCTCGCGCACTACCAAAAGGCATGACAGCTAAGATAGATAAGAACAGTCTTGAGATACAAGCGATTTTCAAGGTGCTGGCTGAGACAGGAAACATCCCAGAGCGCGACATGTTCAATACTTATAATATGGGTGTTGGTATGACTGTAGTTGTGCCTCGTGAGGATTGCGAGAGGGCACTCGAGATTATAAACGGTGCTGGCGAGAAGGCGTATGTAATCGGAGAAATCGTTAAAGGAGATGAAGGCGTAATTATCTAGGGATAATAGCCTTGCATATACACGGTGGAGAGTGAAGATGAGTAGTTTTGCAAAGGTCGCAGTTCTAATATCTGGAGGAGGTACGAACCTGCAGGCTATCATAGATAGGTCGGCAGCAGGTAAGCTTCCGCATGCGGAGCTCGCACTGGTAGTTTCGTCTCGTAATAATGCGGGAGGCCTTGATAGAGCTGATAGAGCAGGTATAAAGCATGTATATATCGGCAAGGAGAATTTTGAGCAGGATCTCATAAAACTTCTAGATGAGCACGAGATAGACATCATCGTGCTGGCGGGATTTCTTAAGATTCTTAGCAGCGATTTTGTCAGCAGATATCCAGATAGGATTATCAATGTGCATCCATCACTCATTCCGTCGTTTTGCGGAGACGGCTTCTACGGACTTCGCGTTCACGAGGCTGCACTTTCATACGGCGTCAAGGTGACGGGTGCAACTGTTCATTTCGTAAATGAAGTTACGGACGGTGGCAAGATTATCGCTCAGCATGCAGTAGATGTTAAGGATGGTGACACGCCAGAAATTCTCCAGAGACGGGTTATGGAGGAAGCTGAGTGGAAGCTTCTGCCAGCGGCAGTCGAAAAGGTCGCAGCAGAGATAGTGGCAAGGAGAGGATAATGAATATTGCAGTAATTGGTGGCGGTGGTAGAGAACACGCCATAATCAGAAGTCTAAAGCGCAGCAATGATGTATCGCATATATATGCACTGCCAGGTAACGGCGGTATAGCTGAAGATGCTGAGTGCGTGGCAATCGGCGCAAAAGACCTAGGTGCGATTGTCAATTTTGCAGTAGAAAAAAAGCTCGACTACGTTGTCGTTGCTCCCGACGATCCGCTTGTTCTTGGACTTGTGGATATGCTCGAAGATAAGGGAATTCCTTGCTTCGGTCCAAACAAAGCAGCGGCGATTATTGAGGGAAGCAAAGCATTTTCCAAGCAGCTCATGAAGAAGTACGGGATACCGACTGCTGAGTATGAGATTTTCAGCGATATGAACGCTGCTCTAAAGTACATAGAAACTTGCCCGATTCCGACGGTAATAAAAGCAGATGGCCTTGCGCTCGGCAAGGGTGTAATAATAGCAGAGACTCGTGATGAGGCCAGAGAGGGACTTCGCACGATTATGGAAGACCATAAATTCGGTGCGAGCGGAGATACTGTAGTCATAGAGGAATTCCTAGAAGGTCCTGAGGTAAGCGTGCTATCGTTCACTGACGGCAAGGTAGTTAGACAGATGGTTTCCTCGATGGACCACAAGAGAGCTCTAGATGGAGACAAGGGGCTCAATACTGGAGGCATGGGCACCGTTGCTCCTAACCCTTACTACACAGAGGAGATTAGCGAGAAGTGCATGGAGCAGATATTTAGGCCTACTATCGAAGCTATGGCAGCTGAGGGAAGGGCTTTTAAGGGCTGTCTATACTTCGGACTCATGCTCACCAATGATGGACCGAAGGTTATCGAATACAATAGTAGATTTGGAGATCCTGAGACACAGGTAGTTCTTCCGCTCCTAGAGGGAGACCTTCTAGAAATCATGCGAGCAACTACGGATGGGACACTGGCTGATGTGAAGTTCTCATTTAGAGATGAAGCTGCATGCTGCGTAGTAGCTGCTTCGGACGGATACCCTGCATCATATGAAAAGGGATTTGAGATAAAGCTTCCGGAGGAGCATGAGCACATATACATTGCAGGTAGCAAGCTCCAAGATGGCAAACAGGTGACTAGCGGAGGAAGAGTTCTCGGTGTGGTTGAAACAGCTCCGACACTCTGCGAGGCGGTGAATAAAGCCTATGCGAAGCTCGGAGAAGTACATTTTGATAACATGTATTTTAGAAAAGATATAGGAACTAAGGCGCTAGCAGTGCTCAAGTAACCGATACATAATTTATTACTTATACTTATAGCTACAACAAATGACTGATTAGAGACAGGAGTAATGGCATGGTCAAAGCTTTATACGTAGAGAAGAAGCCGGAATTCGCAAATAGGGCAAAGGAGCTTATCAAGGAGTTCAGAGAGAGCCTGCAGATTGCGAACTTGACGAACATCAGAGTGATTAATAGATACCTAATCGAGGACTTATCAGATAAGGCTTTTGAAGAGGCTCGCGGAACAATTTTTTCAGAACCGCCTACCGATACAAGCTGCACGGATATGGACTTCCGTAAGCAGGTTGTAATCGCTGTAGAGTATCTGCCTGGTCAGTTCGACCAGAGAGCGAGCTCGGCAGAGGAGTGCCTACAGTTTATTGCTCCCGATGAGAAGCCGACAGTGAAGTCAGCGGTTATCTATATCCTAGAGGGCGAGCTGTCCAATGAGGAGCTCGAGAAAATTAAGGACTACTTAATTAATCCAGTTGATTCTCGCGAGGCTTCGCTTGGCGTTCCTGCAACACTAAAGGCGAAGTATCCTGATCCAGCACCAGTTGCGACGATCAGGAACTTTACAAATTATACAGATGCAGACCTAGAGACTTATCTTGCGGCAAATTCACTTGCGATGGACATCGAGGATCTCAAGATGTGCCGTGAGTATTTCAAGGAAGAGGGTAGGGATCCGAGCATCGCTGAGATTAAGGTTATCGACACGTACTGGTCAGACCACTGCCGTCACACCACTTTCAACACGACAATCAGAGGGGTTGTGTTTAAGGATGAAACTATCAACAAGACGTTTAGCGAATATCAGGAGCTTCGCAAGCAGCTAGGAGTACACAAGCCAATCAGCCTTATGAATGTTGCGACTATCGCAGTCAAGGCGCTCAAGGAGAACGGCAAGATGGTAGATGTCGTGGAGTCGGAGGAGATCAACGCATGCACAGTTGATTTTAAGGCGAATATCGACGGAGAAGAGCAGGATTGGGTTCTGCTGTTCAAGAACGAGACGCACAATCACCCTACGGAAATCGAGCCATTTGGTGGAGCTGCGACTTGTATCGGTGGAGCTATCAGAGATCCACTGTCGGGTAGAAGTTATGTGTATGCGGCGATGCGTGTAACGGGCGCAGGAAATCCGCTCACGCCTGAGTCAGAGACTCGTCCAGGTAAGCTATCGCAGAAGAAGATTACGACAACCGCTGCTTCAGGCTACAGCTCATATGGAAACCAGATTGGACTCACGACTGGCCTCGTAGATGAGGTGTATCACGAGGGATACGTGGCAAAGAGAATGGAAGTAGGCGCAGTGGTTGCGGCTGCCCCAGCAGAGAATATAAGGAGAGAGAGGCCAGAAGCAGGCGACGTTATCATCCTGCTAGGCGGCAGAACTGGTAGAGATGGAATAGGGGGAGCTACGGGCTCATCCAAGTCTCACAGCATGGAATCGCTAGAGTCCTGCGGCGCAGAGGTTCAGAAGGGTAATGCTCCTGAAGAGAGAAAGATTCAGAGACTGTTCAGAAACCCAGAGGCTACCACTCTCATTAAACGCTGCAACGACTTCGGTGCAGGTGGAGTTTCGGTTGCCATCGGCGAGCTAGCAGATGGACTGGAAGTGACTTTAGACAACGTGCCTAAGAAGTACGATGGACTGGACGGAACTGAACTCGCAATCAGCGAGTCTCAGGAGAGAATGGCTGTTGTAGTTGCAGCATCCGATGCAGATAAGTTCAAGAAGCTCGCAGAGAGCGAGAATCTCGAGGCGACAACAGTAGCGACTGTGACGGAGAAGGCTTACCTCAAGATGAACTTCAGAGGTCAGCAGATTGTAAATATTTCCAGGAAATTCCTAGATACTAACGGCGCAGAGAAAGAAGCTGACGTCGTAGTTGAGGGTGCTCGAAGATTCGATAAAGAGATACCAAGAGATTTTGAAAAGGGGTTGAAGGAACTCGTATCCGATCTCAATGTCTGCTCCAAGAGAGGGCTTTCGGAGCGTTTTGACTCAACAATTGGTGGCAATACGGTCATGATGCCTTTTGGCGGAATCAAGCAGAGAACACCTATTCAGGCTATGGTTCACAAGATCCCAATGCTCGAGGGAGAGTGCAGCACTGTATCGATGATGTCATACGGATTCAATCCATATATCCTAGAGCAGAGCCCTTATCATGGTGCATACCTCGCAATTGTGGAGAGTGTAGCGAAGCTCGTAGCAACAGGCGCTAGCTATGATCACATATATCTAAGCCTTCAGGAATACTTCGAGAAGCTCGGTGATAACGACAAGTCTTGGGGCAAAGCGTTCAGCGCAGTTCTCGGTGCATTTAGAGCGCAGATGGAACTTGGAATCGGAGCTATCGGCGGTAAGGATTCTATGAGCGGAACCTTCGAGGATATCCACGTACCACCGACCCTGATTTCTTTTGCAGTAACTACAGATGAACTGAGCAAAGTGGTTTCACCGGAGTTTAAGAGCAGAGGTCATGAAGTTGTGTGGCTGAAACCGGAGATAGGCGAAGACGGGCTTCCAAAGGCTGAATCGCTCATCAGGAACTTCAAGCTAGTGAGAACGCTCGTTGATAACGGATTAGTTGCGGCATGCTACACGCCTGGATTTGGCGGACCAGCTGAGGCCGTCTTTAAAATGGCAATCGGTAACAACATCGGCTTCGAATTTGACGAGGGCGTTTCCATGAGAGAGATGTTCGGCTATGCGTATGGTAGCTTCATCATCGAGACTAGCAAGAATATAGATTTGACAGCGGATATGAAGCTTATGGGCAAGACAGTTTCTCGCGAATCAATAGGCAGCAAGAAGGGACGCGTGCGCCTACTAGCTCTTAACGCACTTTACGAGGGCAAGCTAGAACCTGTATATAGCTGCAACATCAATACTTCAGAGGAAAGAATCCCTGAGATGATATACAGAACAAGGAGTGATGCAGTTCCAAGCGAGACCGTGGAGAAGCCAAGATTCTTAATTCCTGTATTCCCAGGTACGAACTGCGAATACGACACGGCTAAGGCCGTTGAGAAGGCTGGCGGAGAGGCAGAGATATTCGTTGTGAATAACCTTACAGCAGATCATCTAAAGTACTCCGTTAAGGAGTTCGCGACAGCACTCTCCAAGGCAAATGTACTCTTCATTCCAGGGGGATTCTCTGGTGCTGACGAACCAGATGGCTCTGGTAAGTTCATCACTTCGTTCCTGAGAAATGAAGCGATTTCTGTAGAACTCATGAAACTGCTCAATGAAAGAGACGGACTGGTTGCGGGAATTTGCAATGGATTCCAAGCGCTCATCAAGCTTGGATTACTGCCATATGGCGAGATCGGCGTGCAGAAGGAAAATAGTCCAACTCTAACATTCAACAACATCGGTAGACATCAGTCGAAGCTTGTTAGAACGAAACTCTGCTCGACTAGATCGCCTTGGCTGAGGAAAGCAAGTGTTGGACAGATCCTGACTGTGCCAATATCTCACGGCGAAGGACGATTTGTAGCTAACACTAACGATATAGATACAATGCTCGAGAATGGGCAGATCCTGACGCAGTACGTTGATTTTGAAGGAAATCCAACTATGGACATCCAGTTCAATCCAAACGGTTCATCTATGGCTATCGAAGGAATACTCTCGCCAGATGGAAGGATTCTCGGCAAAATGGGACACTCCGAGAGAATTGGAGAGGGTCTATACAAGAACGTACCAGGGGAGTTTGAGCTAGGGCTATTTGAGTCAGCGGTTTCGTACTTCAGAGGCGAAGAATAGGGATAGTGAAAAAAACGTTCAGTTCGTGCTGACATTGAGGCCTGCGAGTGTGATATACTACTTTTCGTAATACGAAGGTAACGTATGTATAATTTATTCAGAAAGGGAAACTGGAAAAATGAGTAAGGAAAGAATTCTTGTGCTTAATCTAGGATCTACATCAAGTAAGATTGCTGTATACGATGATGCTCAGGAGGTTTTTAAGGAAACAATCAGACATACACAGGAGGAGATGGCTCAGTTCGATGATGTGCTTGAGCAGTTTAACTTCCGTAATGAGAAAGTAAGAGAGGCTCTTGAGAGCAACGGTATCGGCGTGAATACACTCACAGCAGTATGCTCGAGAGGTGGAAATATTATCGCTTGCCCACACGGTGCTATCGGAATCGACCAGGAGATGATCGATTACCTGACGAGACCTGAGGACACAGCGAAGCATGCGTCGCTGCTCGGCAGCATGATTGCTTTTGATCTCAAAAAAGAGTTTGGAATTCCTGCGTGCATCTATGATGCAATCGGAACAGATGAGATGCAGGCAGTAGCAAGAGTTTCCGGCGTTCCGGAGATTCCTCGTTACACAGTTGGACACACGTTAAACACGAGAGCAATGGCTATCAAGTGTGCTGAAGAGGTGCTTAAGAAGCCATTTGACGAGTGCACATTCATCGTCGCTCACATGGGTGGTGGAAGCTCAATCAGACTGTATCACAATGGTGTAAATATCGACTGTGTAAACGACGATGAAGGAAACTTCTCTCCAGAACGTGGTGGTGCAGTAGGCTGCAAGGATCTCGTAAATTATTGCTTCACATCAGGTAATGATGCAAAGACTGTAATGAAGAAGTTCCACGGTGCGGGCGGACTCAAAGCTCATCTCGGCACTACAGATGCTATAGAGGTAGAGAAGATGATAGATGCAGGTAACGAGTATGCAAAGGTCGTATACGAGGCAATGGCATACGGAATTGCCAAAGACATCGCTAAACTATCTGCTCCAGTGGCTGGCAAGGTTGATAGGATCATCCTCACAGGCGGAGTAGCTTACTCCAAGTTCCTCACAGATATCATCGAAGACATGGTAAGCTGGATTGCTCCAGTTGAGATGATGCCTGGCGAATATGAGATGGAAGCTTTAGCAGCTGGAGCTTTAAGAGTTCTGAGAGGCGAAGAGAAGCTTCAGGATTTCGGAGAAATCAAGGCTGCGGCAGTTGACAGAATCCGCATCTGCAAGGGTGTGGAGCCTTATACAACACCAGCGAAGTAATTAGAAAAAGTTGATTTAAATGTAAAGCCACCACCCATGCGACATGTGGCCAGAATTTTGGGTGCATTCCAACGCGTGATGGTGGCTTTTCATTTATTGACAGTCTGTATTATTTCGTGTACTATTCTTGTATACGTGCTGTTGTAGCTCAGTTGGTAGAGCACTTCCTTGGTAAGGAAGAGGTTCGGCAGTTCGAGTCTGCTCAACAGCTCCAATTATTTTAAATTTAATCACAATTCTAAGGAGGATATCATGGCAAAGCAGAAGTATGAGAGAACCAAGCCACATATCAACATCGGTACAATCGGCCACGTTGACCACGGCAAGACAACTCTAACAGCAGCAATCACAAAGACTCTTCACGACAGATATGGACTCGGAGCAGACGTAGCATTCGACCAGATCGACAAGGCACCAGAAGAGAAGGCAAGAGGAATCACGATTTCCTCAGCACACGTAGAGTATGAGACACCAAACAGACACTACGCACACGTAGACTGCCCAGGACACGCTGACTATGTAAAGAACATGATTACAGGAGCAGCTCAGATGGACGGAGCTATTCTAGTAGTAGCAGCAACAGATGGACCAATGCCTCAGACAAGAGAGCACATCCTGCTATCCAGACAGGTAGGCGTACCATACATCATCGTATTCCTGAACAAGTGTGACATGGTAGATGACGAGGAGCTACTAGACCTCGTAGAGATGGAAGTAAGAGAGCTACTAGATGAGTATGAGTTCCCAGGAGATGATACACCAATCATCAGAGGATCCGCACTAAAGGCACTAGAGGATCCAAGCGGAGAGTGGGGAGATAAGATTTGCGAGCTAATGGAAGCAGTAGACACATACATTCCAGAGCCACAGAGAGCAAACGATCAGCCATTCCTAATGCCAATCGAGGACGTATTCTCAATCACAGGACGTGGAACAGTAGCAACAGGAAGAGTTGAGAGAGGAACCCTCAAGGTAGGAGACGAAGTAGAGCTCGTAGGACTAAGCGACGAGAAGAGAAAGGTAGTTGTAACTGGAGTAGAGATGTTCAAGAAGACTCTTGATGCAGCAGAAACAGGAGACAACATCGGAGCACTACTAAGAGGAATCCAGAGAGACGAAATCGAAAGAGGACAGGTACTCTCAAAGCCAGGCTCAATACACCCACACACAAAGTTCAAGGGACAGGTATACGTACTAAAGAAGGAAGAGGGTGGAAGACACACACCATTCTTCAATGGATACAGACCACAGTTCTACCTAAGAACGACAGACGTAACAGGAGATCTAAAGCTACCAGAGGGTACAGAGATGTGCATGCCTGGAGATAACGTAGTAATGGAGATCGAACTGATTACACCAGTAGCTATCGAAGAGGGACTACGTTTCGCTATCAGAGAAGGCGGAAGAACAGTAGGATCCGGAGTAGTTACAGAGATTATCGAGTAATCATAGATTACGAGGTAGACCACCAGTATATTAAGAAGCAGGGGCGCATGCGCCCCTGTTTTTATGTTGCTTACTTTGTATACCTGGCATACTAACTTGGATATTATTGATTTCTTTATACTGAATCACTAAAATAAATATATGACAGAAAGTATAATGAATATATTAGTGAAATCAGTATCCAGGCAAATTGTCGGGAGTATAACGAGGTGAAATATGTCTATAGAAAAGATTTACGATTATTTTAGAAGCTACGACAAAGAAACATATCAGGTTTTCGCATGTGGAGATGACACGCCATCAGAACAAGATATAGAAGCTTTCGAGAGCGAGTTCAATATAAAGCTACCGGAGGATTTCAAAGAGTTTACAATGTCTCCGCTTGGTGGTCTATACATGGAAGTAAGAGAAGAAATCTGGCCTATGGCACAGGAGTATGAAGTTGCACCATTCTGGGAGTTTTGCCGAGGAATCATGGTTTACGGCATCTCAAGCGAAGTCCCAGAGTACCTAGACTTACGTGCAAATACAAGGGCTTTCCATGAAAGTGGGCTATCTGACTGCATCCCGTTCTTCTCGGTAATAGGTGACGGTGAGCAGATATTCTGTTTCGATAGAGAAGGCAAGATAGTTGTTTTCGATGGCTATGAGATGCATGATGTTGAAGGCGATTTTGAGAGCTTTTTACTTGGTCAAATCGCTGAGCTAGAGGAACGTAAGGATAAGAAGGTCGAGAAGCTGAAGAATAGAGCTGGCAGATAAGAATTCAGATATTATAGCATCGGCGATAAGATGATACTAAAATTCAGCGGAAATCAGCGTTGAGAACACGTCATATATAAAAGTGGACTAAATTTAAGAGTTCAATCACATATAAAATAAAGGTGGGGGTTGCAAAGGCAAGCCCCCATTCTTACTAATATTAGATTTTTAAATTCTGTCCTATGAGATTCAGTGAAGTAGGTTGACGATTAATCCTCGGTATATTGGTGGTAGTACGTATAAGCTAGCCTATATCCACCGCGTAAGTCGGCTGGTTTGAGGTATAGTATTTTATCAAAGATCATCATGCAGTGGTCGATTACGTCATCTTCCCTACTACCTTCGGCTAACTCGATTGCTTTTTCAAGATTCCTTACAGCGGCTTTTTTCTTCTCGTGGTGAGCGTTGTCTGCCTTTTTAGACTTAAGAGCATAAGAGTAGCCGTAACGGCAATACCACATCGCATCACGGTTAGCTTCTGGTACTAAGCCTAGAGTCTGAATAGCAAGATCCTCTTGGTCTGTGCTGTTATATG
Organism: Mogibacterium neglectum; assembly: GCF_030644205.1. NCBI lineage: Bacteria > Bacillati > Bacillota > Clostridia > Peptostreptococcales > Anaerovoracaceae > Mogibacterium > Mogibacterium neglectum. Next base: position 1,571,011 of record NZ_CP128647.1, on the reverse strand, counting down.
AACTTGCGAGCATGCCGAGAACCTCGTCACTATATGAGCTAGGTTCTGCCTGCTCAAGAAGCTCTATCAGAGCCCTAAAACCCTTCATGTTACGGAGCTTATTCAGAGCAAGAATCTGCTTTTTATCATCGAGCTGATTAAATTCTTCTATACTATTAACAACATTATCGGATTCAATCTTGCATATGAACTCCTCAAAGTTATCTGCTAATATCTCTTGGCTGTAGTCATCTTCTTGATCAACTAATGTAACCATAGGTTCACCTTCTGGTCCGCATTCGCTGTAATCGAGGAATATCATGTCGTGTCCACCGGAGATGGTGTCTGCAATCACAATACCTATTGCAGGATATCCCCACTCCTCAAGCCAGAACTCAGTTCCACAATCACCACAAACGGAATATTCTTTATCCTTATCGATGCCATAGATTCCAACTAGATTGACACAAAGGTTGTCTGTTGTTACGATGTTATTTGCAGGAATGCCACCGTTTTGGTGCTTGATAAGCTCAATATAGGACTCTGGAAGCTTATATCCAGTCGCTTTTTCTATATCTAATATATCCCAGTCAGTAGGAGCCTTGCCTGTATAATCATCGGTATAGCCATCAGAATTGTCCCAAAATGATTTCCAGTCAAAGTTCTCAAAAGGTTTCATATTATCGTCTCCCAATAATTTCACTTGCTAATAATTTAGAATCTCATCCCTAGTCATACCCACCAGCTCATATACCCATAGTCCGAGAATATCCGAAATAATCCCGTCACATACAAACTCGTCTTCTCCATCTCCGAACTTGCATGTGAATGAAGGCTCTCTGCTGGCAGCTTCGTAAAATCTCTTCGCGTACTCGGGGAGCTTACCAGGATCATACTCGAGCGATAACTTCTTCGCAATCTCGCCTCTAATCTCGTCGAAATCAGCACCTTTCTCATTATATGACTTGCGTGATTTCTCGATGTAACCGCTGCAAAATGCGGATAACAGCTCATCGCTTTTGTAGATGTATTTACAGTTAAAATCCGAAATGCATCCCGCATGAATTAGAAACAGAAGTAAATCCTCCATGTTTTCAGCAACTCTTCCGACGCTCCCTTCGCTGCTAATATATCCGATGCTGCCGTCTTCAAGCTTTACATATTCGCCACCGCTTCCATCGGATGCAAATGTTTCAAACGAAGACGAATATACTTCACCATGCCCCGAATACTCTGTGTCTCTAGGCTTATCGCAGAAAAATATATCGCATTCTCGCATCAGGGCTTCATTTAAGCCTGCTGTTTTCAAAATCGCATCCGCTAAATTAATCGTCATATATCTCCCTTAATAAATCGTAATAAGTGCATGTCCTCCGGCTTCGAGCACCTTCTTATAAAAGTCTCGAAGTCCTTCGATGTAATCAGCGATTTCTTCTATTAGCTCATCGACCAAGTCCTCATCATCCATATCCCATATGTTTGGATACAGGCCAGCACTTGCACAATCTTCCATATTGAAATTTTCAAGAGCTTTTTCATAATCGAAACCCTCGAGCGCCGAAATTATTTCAGGGACACGGTCATTTTTTACACATGCGACGAATTGGCTTAAATCTTCAAATAAGTCCACGCCGATAACTGCCACGCTGAGGGGGTTATTACTAGACCTCTCATCGGTGCTCACCCCTGTTAGAACGAAGTGCATCACATCCCACATCTTATCAGTATCAAGAAAAATTTCAGCTTCTTCGTTTAAATCTTCAATAGTTTCAAAAACTTCTTCTTCATCATCGAGATTCGCAAGGCGCAGAAGAACGTCGAGGTTTGCGTCATCGATATATTGGTAGTTAGCAATCAATCCCATTGGTTTATCCTCCATCACAAGCTAATTACTGGTTGCTAGCTTAAGCTACGAGATTTACAATACATTTATTATTTGAATTGTACACCTCGCGAGGTGAGTTTGGAATACAAACTTTGTAGAATATTGCAAAGAGGTGTATATTTAGTATTGAAATAATTTATAAGGAAAACAGTCTGCGGCTAGAGGCTAAAGAAAATAGAAAGGCATCACATAAATAATATGGATAATAGAGAGGTAAAAAAGCTAGGGTTATACGATGATAGCGTATTCATCGCTGATGGTGTGCAGCTTAGCGGACCTGAGAATATTAAAATTGGTAAGGACGTGAATATCTGGTACAATTCTGTGCTGCGCTCTAGTGGCAAAGACATTGTAATTGGGGACAGAACCAATATCCAGGATGGCTCTGTAATTCATATCGCGACAAATGGCGGGACATACATAGGAGCTGATGTGACAATAGGTCATATGTCGATTATTCACGGCTGTACGATAGGCGCTTCGACGCTTATCGGTATGGGGTCGATAATAATGGATGATGCAAAAATCGGGTGTGAATGTATCGTCGGAGCGGGCTCTCTCGTAACTCAGGGCAAAGAATTCCCCGATGGCGTGCTCATAATGGGTCGTCCGGCCAAAGTGATCAGAGAACTCAGCCCTGCAGAAAGAGCGGAAATCGCTGGTGAAGCAGCTTCGTATGTGGAGACAGCTCGCAAAGAGATGAAAAGTATTCGTGATTAGAGAGCCTATGAAGAACCAAAATCGAGTCCCGATGGCATGAAAAACACATTTTTGTGTCATTCGGAACATAAAATGTGCATTTCATTACATCAACGAACTTTATGTGACATACTTATGCTAATATTTAGACACAATAAGTGTGTTAAATATAAAAACCGCCAAAGGGCGCTTAGGATCTCTACCGTGCAGAGGTCCTTTTAATTTTTTGTTTCTAAATTTTAATTCGTATCATAAAATCCGTATTAAAACTAATATTTCTAGGTCGCTTTAAATCACATTATAAAAACTCTCATAAAAAGGATAATCTCGCTATTTATAGTGCACTTCTTGCATTGTTACGAACTCATCTTAAACCATATAATTTACGTGAAAGTGAGGTGCGAGAGCACCGTGTATAAATGGAAGGAGTTTTAGAATGGCAACTAATAATGAAAGAAGTGTAACCTACAAGATTTTGGACCACATCGGGGTACTTGCTACCTATAAGAACAATTGGAGCAAGGAACTTAATCTAATTCAGTGGAATGACAGAACACCAAAGTTCGATATTCGTGACTGGGACTCTGATCACGAGCATATGAGCAGAGGGATTACTTTGCATGAGGATGAGGCTAGGGAACTCTCTAGGCTCCTCGCTGATAGGTTCGAGGATATGCCAGCTTCAGAAGATGAAGGCAATTAGAACTGGATTTTGAGGTGAGCAATGAATATTAAACGTATTTATAATTGCATCGTCTCGATGCTGTGTATAGTGATGCTTCTTGGAACATCACAGGTTTTTGCGCTAAGTTCAAGTAAAGCTCCTGATGGCAGTGTAAATATCATTCCGCCTGATACGGCTGCGAGACTTCAGCTCAAGGTAACTGGAAGTGGGGCGAAGCTTTCAGCTTTGAAGTCTGGGACTTCAGATACTGCAAATCTATCAAATGGAGAGACATTTGCCCGCAGTGCAAGGACGGGAGATGAGTACCAGATTAATTACAAGCTGGACAGAGGCGTAATTCTTGAAATTATAGCTCTCGATGGTGGAAAGAACGCGAGCGTGTACGGCGATGTGGATATGAAAGGAGACTCGGCTACTCGCTTTGTAAATAAAAATAGCGAAGGAAAATTCATTATTAAGCTGACAGGTGGTCATGCGGATTTTACTATCAAAGCGGTGAATATCAATGAAGGTTCAAGCGTAGCAGATTCAGCTAATATCGAGTCAGATGGTAAAGCGCGTAGTACCGAAGCGAACATTGTAATGGAAGGTGAGTTCGATAACGAAACAGGCAGAAGAGGAAATGTTCATAATACTAATACTTTAGAGCGAATACCAGAGTCTGCGTCATATGATAATGTCAGTAGAAGGATGACTATGAGCGTAGGGGCAGCAACTCCTAGAGGCGCCTCCTCGTTTAGGTCTGTGGCAGCAAGTTCAGCGACTGAACCAACGAGAGGAACAGTAACCTGGCATAAGCAGTACAAGGATAATAACCGTAATCATGCGAGTATATTCAAGGTGAATATCGATGGGCTTATCCATGATGCGGCATGTGCAGATGGTAAGAACTTTAGAACTGCAGAAGCAGGGCAGGTCGTGACACTTACAAAGCAGGCATCTGATTCTCTGTTTGCAAAATTCGCGTACCTTGCCAGTACAGATAAGTGGCAGAAGAGCAATTATGATGAGAAAGAGTATTACTTTGCATTAGTATGTGCGGCTAGAAGAGTTAATGGCAGACCTGCATATGAAAGAGTTAACTCAAGACCTCTAATCAATCTAATGATGCAGGATGCGAAGGCCTACAAGGGCGAAATTCCTGAAAACTTTAAATCTTATCTAGCTTATCCAACGAATGGATCACAGATGATGCTGGCATGGGGGTTAAAACCATATGGAAAGATCGAAGTTGTTAAATCCATCGGCAATAATATCAAGATTGCTGGAGAGTGTAAAGGCACATATTCTCTAGCTGGTGCAGTGTATACCGTCTACGATGAAGCAGGAACTGCAGTCGGAAAACTGACGACAGACGAGAAGGGTAGAACTGGAACTTTGGAAGTGAAGCCTGGAAAATACACTGTAAAGGAGACGATTGCGCCTGTCGGATATGAGCTAGACAAGACTGTTTATGAGGTTAAGAGCAAGGCTGAAACTACGAGCACAGTGCAGTCGTATGATTCACCTGTGTTTGCGCCTGTTAAGATTTTCCTTGAGAAAAAAACTAGTGGTGATAGCTACATGAACCCTAGTGATATGACTGGTGCTGAGTTTGAAGTTAATTATTACGATACTATTGGACCGATTGAGAATTCCAAGGCTGTACGCACATGGAAACTAAGAACGACTAAGGATGCTTCTGGTAAATACACTGCAGAGCTCAGAGATAAGAACCTCGTAAAGGGCAGTGATCCTCTCTTTGTTACAGAACAGGGCGATGCTGTACTGCCTCGCGGAACAGTGACTATTCGCGAGACTAAGGCGCCAGCGGGATATCTTCTAGATAAAACTGTATATACCAAGAAAATCGATGGTGATGGTGCGGGAGCTGCGGTGTACTTCAACTCAGGAGAGCCATCTTCGCATGTCAACAATCCTGCTATCCCTAAAATCGGAACTAAGGCTATGGACATTGCGACAGAGGATTCACTTGCGATGTACGGTCCTAAGACTAAGGTAAAGGACGTTGTGAGCTTCTCTAACTTGTATGAAGGGGAAACATATATTCTCGAAGGCGTGCTGATGGATAAGAGTACAGGAAAACCGCTTGAACAGAATGGTAACAAAATTACTTCTCAGAAGGAGTTCACGATTACCGCACAGAATTCGACCATTTCTGACAGCATTGCAAGTGGAGAGATAGGGCTAGAGTTCACCTTTGATACTACTAAGCTAGCTGGAAAGGACACTGTTGTCTTTGAGACACTAAAGTATAAAGGTAAAGAGATTGCAAATCACCGCAATATAAACGATGACAACCAGACACTTCGTCATCCGGAGATTAAAACGCAGGCACATTCAGTTGAGTCCGGAACAAATACAGGTGCCCCTAGCAAGGAAGAGAAAATCATCGACAAGGTTAAGTACAAGAACCTTATCATCGGCAAAAAGTATAAGGTGACAGGAGTCCTAATGGACAAGGATAAGAATAAACCTATCCTTGATAAGGATGACAAAGAGATTACTGCAGAAAAAGAATTCACAGCTGAGAATGCAGACGGAGAAACAGAGCTCGAATTCAGATACGACTCGAGCCTACGCCAGAATAAGGTGACCGTAGTATTCGAAACACTGACATACAGAAATGTTCCTGTGGCAGTGCATGCTGATATCAATGATTCTGCGCAATCCATCTGCTACCCAGCTATTGGAACCAAGATGACTGGTAATGGCGGCGCGAAAGTAGTTCCAAAGGCAAAGAATGTACCGCTGGTTGATACAGTCAAGTATGAGAATCTGATTTCAGGACGTATCTATACTGTAAAAGGTGTTTTAATGGACAAGAAGACCAGCAAGCCCTACGAAGAAGACGGAAAAGTTGTGACAGGAAGTACCACTTTTACAAGTGGAGGAAATGGCACAGCATCAGTATCATTTAAACTTAATACGGCCAAGATTGCCGGCAAGGAGCTCGTAGCATATGAAAAGGTGTATGACGAGAAAGGACAGCTCATTGCAACACATGAAGATATAAATAACCGAGATCAAACGATCAGAGTTACACATCCAACAATTCCAAGAACTGGCGATGGTTCACTGCTATATATGTATCTTGGACTATTTCTAGCGTCATTCATCGCCTTAGCCTCGTTGACCGCTATAAGGAGGTGTGTTAGACTTTAACCCATCATTGTAAAGGATGGGTAACACATATGAAGATTGCTTTTCATACGCTTGGGTGCAAGGTTAATCAATATGAGACAGAGGCTATGAAAGAAGAGTTCATATCCCGCGGTGCTGAAGTCGTGGGGGAAGATGAAGCTGCTGATGCTTATGTCATCAATACTTGCACTGTGACAAGCGTTGCTGATAGCAAGTCACGAAAATATATAAGACGCATGAAGAAGATCAGTCCTGATTCTGTGATGGCCGTTACGGGCTGCTACGCCCAGACTGCCAGCGAAGAGCTTGAGGTCATGCCTGATGTTGATATCGTTATTGGAAACAACCTCAAATCTACTATCTGCGATGAGGTTATGAAGGCTATGGAGCTTAGGAAAGCTGGCAAAGAGACTGATACTGAGACCAGAGTGCTTCCTTTTAGCGAACTTGTCGGTTATGAGGAGACTGGCATTGTAATCTCAAGTGAGTCGCAGATGCAGAGGGCATATATCAAGATTGAAGAGGGCTGTAACCGATTCTGTTCCTACTGCAAGATCCCTTATGCAAGGGGCACAGTTAGAAGTAGAGGTATAGATGAGATCATCGCTGAGGCGAAGGCGCTTGTGGATAGAGGCTACAAGGAAATTGTGCTGACCGGAATCAATACAGCTCTCTATGGCAGCGAAAAAGGCTTTACGTTTGAGAGACAGGATGATGAAGAAGGTCTTTCTGGTATTGAAGCAGTGCTGAAGAGGCTTGATGAATTAGAAGGAGATTTCAGGGTAAGATTGAGTTCGCTTGAGCCCAATGTTGTGGACAAGGAACACGTTGAACGAATCGTCAAGTACAAGAGACTTTGTAGACACCTGCACTTATCTATACAAAGTGGTAGTAACGATGTTCTAAAGGGCATGAAACGCAGATACACTAGGGATGAATACCTCGCGATTGTAGAGGCCATACGCAGTGTGGATCCACTGTACGGGATTACGACGGACATAATAGTGGGTTTTCCAGGGGAGACAGAGGAAGATTTTGCTGATACTCTTGATATCGTTGATAAAGCGGTATTCGGCAGGGTACACGCATTTAAATTCTCACCGAGGCAGGGCACTGAGGCTGCGAAGTATAAGGAAACAGTGACGCCAGCAGACAAGACGACTCGTGTAAATGAGCTGATCGGTAGAGCGGAATACGTCGCACAGGAGTTCCAGAAGCGTAACTTTGGCGTAGTACACAGAGTGCTTGTGGAAACTTTTGAAGAAGATTATGCTACAGGATATACATCTAACTATATAAAGGTGTATATTAAGGATAAGGAGCGGAAGCTTACCTCGGGTGAATTCACAGAGGTTAAGCTAGTAGCTAACTATAAGGAAGGCTGCTTAGCTGAAGTGGTCTAGAAAGGAGGAGTCATATGGAAGATTGCATTTTCTGCAAGCTTGCAAAAGGTGAGATACCGACTGATATGGTATACGAGGATGATCTGATTTCGGTTTTCCGTGATGCTGCTCCAGAGGCACCTGTACATGTTCTGATGGTTCCCAAGAAGCACGTTGCATCTCTTAATGATTTAGAAGACGCAGACAGAGAGCTTATGGGACACATGATGCTCAAGATTAAGGATATCGCGGCTCAAGAAGGTCTGGATAATGGATATAGAACCGTTATCAATACTGGAGAAGACGGACAGCAGACTGTTCACCACCTACACATACATATTCTTGGGCGTAGAAAGATGACATGGCCACCAGGCTAGAGATATACTAAAGACTTATAGAAGAACAAATAAAGTATAGGAATTAAATAAGCGGAAGGCGTCTGCCTTCCGCTTATGCTTTTCTAGGAAATTTGCACCCAATTATTTTAATCAATCTGTATCAACCAGGACAAAGCTCCTGAGGCAGACTATTTGGTGGCATACCCCCAAAAAATCATATAATATTAGTTTAACTCGTTAACCCAGAATCCGTGAATATTACAGCACTCGTATGCAGCGACAACCTTCTCTCCGTTCTGGATGGCAAATGTTGTAACTGGATCTCCGTCGATCTTAAGAGGTTTTCTTTGGAATCCCAGATTAGTTTCAAGTATTATGAATTGAATATGATGCTCCTCTGTCATTGGGTGGAGTGTGCTACCAACAGTAACTTTAACGAGGTTTCCTTCACACTCGACAACAGGAACATGCTTTTCCGTAGTTGAATCAGCAGTCTTTGGTACAAGTTCCTCCATATCTTCTCCGCAACATGAGAGGATGCCACCATCATCAAATACTTTACCTACAATAGTACCGCAACTTTTGCTTTTATATAACTTCTTCATTTTGTTAATTCTCCTTTCAGAAATACTGAAACCCAATATCTTATAAATGAATTGTATCATATATAAAGTCAAATAGTATCGATATTAGAACCAAATACATATAGAAATATAAAATATAACAGATGATAAAAGGTTGCTAAGGATATATTTGGTAAGTATTATCTTCAAAATAATGTATTTTTGAGAAAACATATAAATTATTTATGTTTAATCAGTTGAGTTAAATGAATGAAAAACACCTAAAATAGTACAATTTATGTAAAAACATAAAAAAACGAATAGTTTTTGATGAAATATCAACACCAAGGAAACGCACGTAACCGTGTTAGTGAAGGACTGCCTGTAACACTTGAAAACACTGTAATTACTTTCGCAAAAAAGTACAAAAAAGCCTTGCATTGTAAATCCTTGTCATGTATAATTTAAAAGCTTGTTTAAGGCGATGAAGCAGGAAGTTGCTGAGCTATCAGGTAATTTCTGCGGAGAATTGTCCTCGCTAGACGAGGGCGAGGGGGTTCGCCATTTTTAATTTGTGTAAACCTTTAGGAAACGCACGAAAGGGTGTAAGGGCTAAAGCGGAGCAAGTGAAAACGGACGAAGTCCTGTACAAGCATAGCGAAAACAGTACAAAACAAACAGGAGGAACTACTAATGAGCGAACTACAGAAAATCAGAATCAGACTGAAGGCTTATGACCATGCTCTATTGGATAAGTCGGCAGCGAAGATTGTTGAGACTGCTGAGAGAACGGGCGCCACAGTATCTGGCCCTATTCCTCTTCCAACAGAGAAGGAAGTTGTAACAATCATCAGAGCTGTTCACAAGTACAAGGACAGCAGAGAGCAGTTTGAGCAGAGAACACACAAGCGTCTAATCGACATTACAAATGCTTCGACTAAGACAACAGATGCTCTTGCTAAGCTCGATATGCCAGCAGGTATTGATATTGAAATCAAGCTCTAAGCTAGATTTTAGAAAGATCGCATGAGAGGGCAATTCGGCCAAACCAGGGCGATCCGCTGTAAGACACTAGGAGGAGAATTATGAAAACACTTTTGGGCAAGAAGATCGGCATGACACAGATCTTCAATGAGAACGGTGCTGTAGTACCAGTTACCGTAATCGAAGCCGGACCTGAAGTAGTAACACAGGTTAAGACAGTAGAGACCGACGGCTACAATGCTGTGCAGGTTGGCTACGAGGAGCAGAAGGCACACAGACTCAACAAGCCAGAGACTGGTCATTTTGAGAAGTGCGGCGTAGCTCCTAAGAAGTACCTCGCTGAGTTCAGAGTCGAAGATGGCGAGACTTACGAGGTAGGACAGGAAATCACAGTTGCTGATTTCGAAGAGGGAATGAAGCTTGACGTTACGGGCGTTTCCAAAGGTAAAGGGACGCAGGGTAACATCAAGAGACACGGACACCGCAGAGGACCTATGACTCACGGTTCCAAGCATAAGAGACTTGCAGGTGCTCTTGCTGCTGGTACGTATCCATCAAGAGTCTTCAAGGGCAACAAGGCTCCAGGAAGAATGGGTAGAGATACGGTTACAGTACAGAACATCGTTCTCGTAAAGGTTATTGCTGATCGCAACCTACTTCTCGTTAAGGGAGCTGTTCCTGGAAAGAAGGGCGGACTCCTTAAGGTTAAGGGTGCGGTAAAAGGACAGAATAAATAAGAGGCAGAAAGGAGGAATCACTAATGGCAAAAGTAAAGATGCTTAATACGGCCGGTGCTGAGGTTGGCGAAGTTACATTGAACGACGAAATCTTTGGAATCGAACCAAACGAAATCGCAGTACAGACTGTAGTCAAGAATTACTTGGCAAACCAGAGACAGGGAACCCAATCTGCCAAGACAAGAAGTGAAGTAAGAGGAGGCGGACGCAAGCCTTTCAGACAGAAGGGTACAGGTCGTCACAGACAGGGAAGCACAACAGATCCTACACAGGTAGGTGGTGGAATTGTCTTCGCGCCAAAGCCAAGGGATTACAGATATGCAGTTCCTAAGAAAGTAAAGAGGCTTGCTCTTAAGTCCGTGCTTTCTGCTAAGGTTGCTGATAAGGAAGTCATCGTACTAGACGAGCTAAAGTTCGCTGAGCCAAAGACTAAAGAAATGGTTAAGGTTCTCGAGAATATCAAGGCTGATAAGAAAGCCCTCATCGTAATGGATGAGAAGGACGAGAACGTTGTTAGATCTGCTTCTAACATTCAGGGTGTGAGAACTGCACTTGTAAGCACAATGAATGTATATGAGATCATCAATCATTACAGCCTCGTGCTCACTAAGGCAGCAGCTGAGAGAATTGAGGAGGTATACGCATAATGAAGAGCGGTTACGACGTAATACTTAAGCCTATCATCACCGAACAGAGCATGGACATGTCGGCTGACAAGAAGTATGTTTTCAAGGTTGCTGATACAGCTAACAAGACCGAAGTTAGACAGGCTGTCGAAGAAATCTTCGGAGTCGATGTTGCTAAGGTTAATATCATGAACGTTAATGGAAAAGTTAAGAGAATGGGAAGAACAGTAGGAAGAACAGCTTCTTATAAGAAAGCAATCGTTACTCTCACTGCGGATAGCAAAGAGATCGAAGTCTTCCAGGGACTGTAAAATAGGAGGAGTAAATAATGGGAATTAAGAAGTATAATCCAACCACTCCTGGTCTGAGAGGCATGACTGTTTCGACTTTCGAAGAGATAACAGCTAACAAGCCAGAAAAATCCCTTACTAAAACTCTGAAGAAACACTCAGGAAGAAATGTAAGAGGTAAGATCACCGTTAGACATAGAGGTGGCGGATATAGACCTAAGTACAGAATTATCGACTTTAAGAGAATTAAAGACGGTATTCCAGCAACGGTTAAGACTATCGAGTACGATCCAAATAGAACAGCAAACATCGCTCTTCTAGTTTACGCAGACGGAGAAAAGAGATACATCGTTGCTCCTAACAAGCTGCGCGTTGGAGACGTAGTTGAATCTGGACCAGATTCGGATATCAAGGTAGGAAACGCACTACCAATTGCGAATATCCCAGTAGGCACAATCATTCACAACATCGAGCTAAAGCCTGGAAAGGGTGCTCAGCTTGTAAGATCAGCTGGTAACGGTGCTCAGCTTATGGCTAAGGAAGGCAATTATGCTCAGGTAAGACTACCATCCGGCGAAGTTAGAATGGTAAGAATCAACTGCAGAGCTACAATCGGAGAAGTTGGCAACCTTGACCACGCTAACATCCAGATTGGTAAGGCTGGTAGAAAGAGACATATGGGATGGAGACCTACAGTAAGAGGTTCCGTAATGAACCCTAACGATCACCCACATGGCGGTGGTGAAGGTAGAGCGCCAGTTGGACGTAAGAGCCCAGTTACACCTTGGGGTAAACCAACTCTTGGTTACAAGACACGTAACAAGCACAAGGATTCCAACAAGTACATCGTTAGAAGAAGAAATGCTAAATAAGAAAGGAGCATATAATGGGAAGATCGCTTAAAAAGGGCCCTTTCGTCGAAAAGAAACTCATCAAGAGAATCGAGGCGATGAACGAGTCTAATGAAAAAAGTGTAATCAAGACATGGTCGAGACCATCGACGATTTTTCCTCAGATGGTTGGACATACGATCGCTGTTCACGACGGTCGTAAGCATGTTCCTGTATACATCACAGAAGATATGGTAGGTCACAGACTTGGAGAGTTCGCTCCAACTAGAACTTATAAGGGTCACGCTGGTGACAAGGCGAAATAAAGAAAGGAGAAGCTGATATGGAAGCAAAAGCAATTGCTAAATATGTAAGAATGTCTCCTAGCAAACTAAAGCCTGTTACTGACCTAGTAAGAGGAAAAGATTTGAACGAGGCATTAACAATCCTCAAGTTCACACCTGGAAAGGGTGCAGAGCTTGTAGAGAAGGTTGTTCAGTCCGCAGCAGCAAATGCTGAAAATAACTTTGACATGAACCGTGATGAGCTATACATTGCAGAGGTTTATGCAAACCAGGGTCCTACAATGAAGAGATTCAGAGCTGGGGCTCAGGGTAGAGCATCCATGATCCTCAAGAGAACAAGCCACATTGGAGTAACTCTTAAGGAGAGAGAAGCTGTTAAGGCAGTAGAAACAGTAGAAGGAGGTCAGCCAGATGGGTCAGAAGGTTAATCCACATGGATTCAGAGTTGGAGTCAACAAGAATTGGAACTCAAAGTGGTTTGCTGACAAGAGCAACTTCGCTGATTTCCTAGTTGAAGACAATAAGGTTAGAAACTACGTTAAGAAGAAGCTTTACGCTGCCGGTGTTGCAAGTGTCGTAATTGAGAGATCTGCAGCTGACAAGGTAAAGGTGATAATTGCAACAGCTAGACCAGGAATGGTAATCGGAAGATCCGGAGATGGAATTGACGAGCTCAAGAAGAACCTCGTTAAACTAACAGGTAAGACTGTAGATATTTCCATCGAAGAGGTTAGAAGAGCTGAGCTTGATGCACAGCTAACAGCTGAGAGCATTGCACAGGCACTCGAGAGAAGAGTTTCTTTCAGAAGAGCTATGAAGTCCGCAATCCAGAGAACGATGAAGTCTGGAGCTAAGGGTATCAAGGTTCTTGTTTCCGGAAGACTTGGCGGTGCCGAAATCGCTAGAAGCGAGAAGTACAGCGAAGGAAATGTTCCTCTACATACTCTCAGAGCTGATATTGATTATGGATTTGCAGAGGCAGACACCACTTATGGAAAGATAGGTGTTAAGGTTTGGGTTAACCACGGCGAGATTCTAGATAAGGGGCTCAAGGAGGCTATTCAAGAGCAGTCCAGAAACGATAGAAGAGATCGTAAGCAGAGAAGAAACGATAAGAGAGATAAAAAGAGAAGCTTCGGAAACAGAAGAAATGATAACCGCGAAAGCAGACCAGAGGTTAAGCCAGCAACTACAAGAGTTAGAAAGGCTCCAAAGGTAACTGAGGCGGCTCCTGCTCCTGAAGTAGTTGAAACTGCACAGGGAACAGAAGAATAATCATAGAAAGGAGAGACTTGCCATGTTAATGCCAAAGCGCGTTAAACGCAGAAGAGTCCACAGAGGCAGAATGAAGGGTGTTGCAACAAAGGGTAACACCGTTACATATGGTCAGTTCGGTCTAGTTGCTGAAGAGCCAGCATGGATTGACTCAAAGCAGATCGAGGCTGCCAGAATCGCGATGACAAGATCCATCAAGAGAGGCGGAAAGGTTTATATCAAAATCTTCCCACATAAGCCAATTACAAAGAAACCAGCAGAAGTAAGAATGGGTTCCGGAAAAGGTTCACCTGAGTATTGGGTGGCAGTAGTTAAGCCGGGCAGAGTAATGTTCGAGCTTGAGGGCGTAACTGAAGCACAGGCTAAGGAAGCTTTGAGACTTGCTTCTCACAAGCTACCAGTAAGGTGCAAGTTCGTTGTCAAGAACCAGGAAGCAAAGGGTGGTGACGAATAATGGATCTGAATACAATAAGAAAAATGACTGATCAGGAGAGAACTGCCGAGCTTGCAAGAATGAAGCAGGAGCTATTCAATCTGAGATTCCAACACGTTACCGGACAGCTCGACAACCCTGTGAAGATGAGAGAAATCAGAAGAGATATTGCCAGAGTTAAGACCATAATCAGGGAAATGGAAAAGCCTGAAGCTTAAAGGAAGGAGGATGTACAATGGAAAGAAATAGCAGAAAGACCAGAACTGGAGTAGTTGTAAGCGACAAGATGGATAAGACAATTGTTGTTGCTACAAAGGATTCAGTAAGACATTCTCTTTACGGTAAGGCTGTTAAGAGAACTAAGAAGTTCAAGGTTCACGACGAGAACAATGAGTGTGGCATCGGCGATAGAGTAAAAATTATGGAGACAAAGCCTCTTTCAAAGGATAAGAGATGGAGACTTGTCGAGATCGTTGAGAAAGCTAAATAGGGAGGCGACAAATCATGATACAGACAGAAACAAGATTGAGAGTTGCCGACAATTCCGGAGCAAAGGAGCTCCTTTGCATTCGTATCCTTGGTGGTACAGGCCGCAAGTATGCGAATATTGGAGACATCATCGTTTGCTCCGTTAAGGATGCTGCTCCAGGTGGAGTTGTTAAGAAAGGTGACGTTGTAAAAGCGGTAGTTGTTAGATCGAAGAGTGGCGCTAGAAGAGATGACGGTAGCTACGTAAAATTCGACCAGAATGCTGCTGTAATTATCAAAGACAGAAGCGATAAGAACCCTGTAGGAACACGTATTTTCGGACCTGTTGCTAGGGAACTTAGAGATAACGGCTTTATGAAGATTGTGTCTTTGGCACCGGAAGTATTATAGGGGGTGTACAAATGCAGATTAGAAAAGGCGATACAGTAGTAGTTATCTCGGGCAAGGATAAGGGCAAGGTTGGAACAGTTCTAAGAGCTATTCCAAAGGCTAATAAGGTTGTTGTTGAGGGCGTTAACGTGCAGACTAAGCATGCAAAGGCTACAAGAACATCCGCATCCGAGATTAAGCATGTAGAAGGTCCTATCGATGCATCAAATGTTATGTTCTACGAAAAGGAGAGCAAGCAGGGTGTAAGACTTGGAACTAAGATTGAGAACGGCAAGAAGGTTAGATACTCAAAGAAGACCAATGCCGTAGTAGACTAGGAAAGGAGGAGAGACAGTGGCAAATAGACTAAGAACAAAGTATGACGAAAGTGTTTTTGCAGCACTTAAGGAAAAGTTCAATTACTCCAACGCAATGGAAGTGCCAAAGCTTGAGAAGATCACAATCAACATGGGTCTTGGCGAAGCTAAGGATAATTCAAAGATCCTCGAGAGCGCTGTAAAGGAACTTTCACTCATCTCCGGACAGAGACCAGTTGTTACAAAGGCTAGAAAGTCCATCGCTAACTTCAAGGTTAGACAGGGAATGCCAGTAGGAGCTAAGGTTACTCTTAGAGGTGACAGAATGTATGCATTTGCAGATAAGTTCTTCAATCTTTCTCTTCCTAGAGTTAGAGACTTTAAGGGTGTAAGCAAGAATTCATTCGATGGAAGAGGTAACTACTCCATGGGAATTAGAGAGCAGCTCATCTTCCCAGAAATCGTTTACGATGATGTAGAGACCATCAAGGGAATGAACATTGTATTCACTACAACAGCTAAGACAGATGAGGAAGCACAGGCATTACTTGAGCTCCTCGGAATGCCTTTTGAGAAGTAATTTAGGAGGGGAACATGGCTAAGACTTCACTGAAAGTTAAGCAGACCAGAAAGCCTAAGTATTCAACAAGGGCTTATACAAGATGCAAGATTTGTGGAAGACCACATTCGGTTCTGAAGAAGTATGGTATCTGCCGTATCTGCTTCAGAGAGCTTGCTTACAAGGGTGAAATCCCAGGTGTAAGAAAAGCAAGCTGGTAGGTTATTTTGCGCAGGCCTGTCACGCATAATGCGTGCAGGAACCACGTGGAGAAAGGAGAAACACTGTAATGGCAATGACAGATCCAATAGCAGATATGCTAACTAGAATTAGAAATGCCAACACAGCCGGACATGCTAAGGTAGAAATCCCAGCATCCAAGATGAAGAAGTCTATCGCAGAAATCCTTAAGAATGAAGGATTCATCAAGGACTTTTCAGTAGCTCAGGACAATGCACAGGGAACTATCACTGTAGAGCTAAAGTACGGCCCAAATAAGGAAAAGACAATTTACGGGATCAAGAAGATCTCGAAGCCAGGTCTCAGAGTTTATGCAAAGGCTGACCAGGTACCTAAGGTGCTCGGCGGTCTGGGAATCGCTATCGTTTCAACATCTAAGGGTGTTATAAGCGATAAAGAAGCTCGTAAGCTTGGAGTTGGTGGAGAAGTTATTTGTTACGTTTGGTAGGAGGTATAAAATATGTCAAGAATAGGCGTTAGACCAATTACAATCCCTACCGGCGTAGAAGTAACGGTTGAGGATAATAATGTAATTAAGGTAAAAGGCCCTAAGGGTGAGCTGTGCCAGCCAATCGCTGAAAACCTGACTGTTGAGATCGAGGAAAACGTTCTAACAGTTAAGAGACCATCCGAATCAAAGCAGGACAAGTCTCAGCACGGACTCGGAAGAACGCTCATTCACAATATGATTGAGGGTGTTTCCAAGGGTTATGAAGTAAAGATGACGGTTAACGGTGTTGGATATACTGTTGCAAAGCAGGGAGATACACTCGTTATGAAGCTCGGTTTCTCGCACCCAGTAGAGATGAAGGACCCAGCAGGAATCACAACAGAGACTCCTGATGCTACGACAATTATAGTTAAGGGCTGCGATAAGGCAGAGGTAGGAAACTATGCTGCTAACATCAGAGCTTGGAGAAAGCCTGAGCCATATAAGGGCAAAGGCATCATCTACGATGGAGAAGTTGTACATAAGAAGGAAGGAAAGAGCGGAGCTTCCGCATAGAGAAGGGAGGATTTGAGAAATGGCAAAAGCAAGCAGAAATGACAGAAGACTCAAGAGACATGCCAGAGTCAGAAAAGACGTTTTTGGAACTCCCGAGAAGCCAAGACTGTGCGTATTTAGATCTAACAGCAATATTTCAGCTCAGGTCATCGATGACGTTAACGGAACAACTCTTGTATCCGCATCGTCTCTCGATAAGGATCTTAAGGCAAGTATTGCAAACGGTGGAAATAAAGACGCAGCTAAGCAGGTAGGCAAAGCGGTAGGCGAAAAAGCTGTAGCTAAGGGCATCAAAGAGGTTTGCTTCGATAGAGGCGGATACCTTTATCATGGCAGAGTTAAGGAACTCGCTGATGGTGCACGTGAAGCAGGATTAGAATTCTAAGGGAGGATACAGAATGCGCACGAGAATAGATGCATCTAAGCTTGAACTTACTGAAACCATCGTTAACATCAGACGTGTTTCGAAGACTGTAAAGGGCGGAAAGAACATGAAGTTTTCCGTTACTCTAGTAGTTGGAGATGGCGCAGGCCACGTAGGTATTGGCCTTGGAAAGGCTCAGGAGATTCCTGAAGCTGTAAGAAAAGCAACTGAAGATGCTAAGAAGAAACTAATATTCGTACCTATGGTAGGAACAACAGTTCCTCACCAGACTGTAGGAATTTTCGGAGCAGGCAAAGTTTTAATAATGCCTTCAGCAGAAGGTACTGGAGTTATTGCAGGTTCATCTGTACGTACAGTACTAGAAGCTTGTGGACTCAAGGACGTTAGAGCTAAGTCGCTTGGTTCGAGCAACACAGGAAACATGGCACTTGCAACTCTAGAGGGACTGAGAAACCTCACAACAGTAGAAGAAGTTGCTAAGCGTCGTGGTAAGACACCTGAAGAAATTTTAGGATAGGAGGAAGACGCAAATGGCAAAGGCATTAAAGATTACTTTAGTTAAGAGTGTTATTGGCGCAACTCCTAAGCAGAAGAAGACAGTAGAAGCTCTTGGCCTCAAGAAGCTACATCATTCGGTTGAGCTAGCTGATTCGTCCGCAACACGCGGCGCAATTGCTAAGGTTTCTCATCTTCTTGATGTAGAAGAGCTATAGGAGGTGTAGGACAATGAGACTTCACGAATTAAAGGCAGCTGAGGGTGCAACCAAAGCTCGCAAGAGAAGAGGTCGCGGTCAGGGTACTGGTCTCGGAACTACTGGCGGCAGAGGTATGAATGGTCAGAACTCCAGAAGCGGAGGCGGTGTTCGTCTAGGTTTCGAGGGTGGCCAGATGCCACTATATAGAAGGATTCCTAAGAGAGGATTTACAAATCGTTTTGCTAAGGAATATGCAGAAGTTAATGTTGCAGATCTAAATAGATTTGAAGATGGAACAGTCGTAGATTTCGACCTAATGCTTCAGTCTGGACTTGTTAAGCAGGTAAAGGATGGAGTTAAGGTTCTAGGAAACGGCGAACTAGAGAAGAAGCTAACTGTAAAGGCTGAGAAATTCAGCAAGAGCGCTGCTGAAAAGATTGAAAAGGCAGGCGGAAAGGCAGAGGTTATCTAATCATGGAACTTCTCAAGACACTCTCTAATGCATGGCATGTAAAAGAAATTCGTTCGAAAATTCTTTTTACACTCATGATAATGCTTGTTTTCAGAATTGGATCAAATATACCAGTTCCAGGAATCAATAGAGATTATCTTGCTCAGATGTTCAAGGGTCAAACAGGACTTCTCGACTTGTTTGATTTATTTTCCGGAGGAGCATTCAGCAATTTTACGATATTTGCTTTGAGTATCACTCCGTATGTAACCGCTTCGATTATCGTCCAACTTCTTACAATAGCATTTCCGTACTTTGAGAGACTTTCGAAGGAAGGCAATGAAGGTCGTAAGAAAATGGCGACAATTACGAGATATTTAACCGTAGTGTTAGGATTGATTCAGGCAACAGGTTTGACGATTGGTCTTTTTAGAAGGGCAATTGTCAACCAGAATGCCTTTTCGATGATAGTAATCATAACAGTCCTGACAGCAGGAACCGCGTTCCTAATGTGGCTAGGAGAACAGATTAACGAATACGGTGTCGGAAACGGCATTTCGTTGATTATTTTCGGCGGCATTATCGCAAGAATTCCAACAGCAGTTAGAGGAATTCACACGCAGGTGAAAGAAGGAGCACTAAGTGTAGTTGCTGTTATTGCATTAATAGTTGTGGCAGTTTTAATCACTGTCGTAATCATACTGATGCAACAGGGAACAAGAAAAATTCCAGTACAGTACGCAAAGCGTATGGTTGGAAGAAAGATGTATGGTGGCCAGTCAACCCATATTCCAATTAAGGTTAACCAGGCAGGAGTAATTCCGATTATCTTCTCGCTATCATTACTTCAGTTCCCATTGACGATAACTTACTTCGTTCCACAGTCTTCATTTGCTCAGTGGATGTCGAAGTACTTATCTCCATCAGGGAATCCAGGAATTTGGGTTTACGCAATACTAAATATCACGTTGACACTGTTCTTCACGTACTTCTACACGGCTATCACATTTAAGCCAGAAGAGGTTGCGGATAATATGAGACAGAGTGGCGGTTTCGTTCCGGGAATTAGACCTGGTGCAGCAACTGAGGAGTACTTATCTAGAATTATGTCAAGACTATGCCTTGTAGGAGGAATATTCTTGGCAGGTGTAGCGACTATCCCAACTGTAGTCAGTGAATTCACACCGTTACAGCTTTCGTTCGGTGGAACGTCACTTCTAATCGCAGTAGGTGTAGCTCTAGATACAGTACAACAGATTGAGAATCAAATGCTCAATAGAAATTATCAAGGATTTCTTAAATAATCGTTTAGGGAAGGATGGCACATAACATGCTACGAGCTGTTTTACTTGGCCCTCCTGGAGCTGGTAAAGGCACGCAGGCGGCTAAGGTAATAGAAAAATACAATGTTCCACATATCTCAACTGGAGATATATTCCGCGCTAACATCAAGGAAGGAACAGAGCTTGGTAAAAAGGCAAAGGGATACATAGACGAGGGCAAGCTGGTACCAGATGAACTAGTAGTTAATTTGGTTACAGACAGACTTCAGAAAGACGACTGCAAGGAAGGATTTCTCCTAGATGGTTTCCCAAGAACTATCTTCCAGGCCGAGCAGCTAGATAAATTCCTATCTGAAAACGGTCAAAAGCTAGATATAGTTCTTAACTTCAAAGTTAGAAAGGACGTTCTCATAGAGCGTATTGCAGGAAGACGCGTATGCAAATCCTGCGGTGCAAGCTTCCATGTAGTGAATGTTCCGCCTAAGAAGGAAGGAATATGCGACGTGTGCGGTGGAGAACTGTTCCAGCGCAAGGACGATAATCGCGAAACTGTAGAAAACAGAATTAATGTGTACGAGAGCGAAACTGCTCCACTCATTGGATACTATGAGAAGCAGAACGTGCTCGCCAACTTCGACGGAGAGAAAACTCACAACGAGGTTTTCGAAGATGTCGTAAAGGCAATTGAGGCAAAATAATCATGATAATAATTAAGTCGAAAAGAGAAATTGACATCATGCGTGAAGCTGCCAAGGTTACAGGTGAGATCCTTAGAGATATCGAGGGATTCATCAAGCCTGGCATGACAACACATGCAATCGATAATTTTGTAGAGGAGAGAATACTTCACTACAAGATGAAGCCAACCTTTAAAGGATATGGCGGATTTCCTGCTGCGGCTTGCGTATCTGTTAATGATGAGGTAGTACATGGAATACCTTCTAGAGATAGAGTTCTCAAAGAAGGTGATATTGTAAGCGTTGATACAGGTTCAACATACAAGGGCTATTGTAGCGATGCAGCTAGAACATATGCTGTAGGCGAAATCAGTGACGAGGCTCGTAAACTGATTGACGTAACGAAGCAAAGCTTTTTTGAAGGCGTAAAATATGCGATGGTAGGATACAGACTACACGACATAGGACACGCTGTTCAAGAATATGCTGAGTCCAACGGATTCGGTGTCATTAGAGAGTATTTAGGACACGGGATTGGACGTGATTTACACGAAGATCCGCAGGTTCCTAATTATGGGGATGCTCACACTGGACCACACCTCAAAGAGGGAATGGTTCTGGCAATTGAGCCGATGATTACACAAGGTTCCTACGGAACCAGAGTTCTCGGTAATGACTGGACGGTTGTTACAGACGACGGACTGCTGGCAGCTCACTATGAGAATACCGTAGTAATCACAGACGGAGAGCCTGAGCTGCTCACGTTGATATAAGGAGACTGAATTTATGTCGAAAAAGAATTCGATAGAAGTAATGGGCACGGTCATCGACGCACAGCCAAACGCTATGTTCAAGGTTAAGCTAGAGAACGGCTTCGAAGTCCTCGCCCACATTTCCGGTAAGATCAGAATGAATTACATCAGAATTCTGCCGGGTGACAAAGTAAAGGTAGAATTATCACCTTATGATTTAACACGTGGGAGGATCACGTGGCGTGATAAGAACTAATTAAAGGAGGAGCTAATATGAAAGTTAGAGCTTCAGTAAAGCCAATTTGCGAAAAGTGCAAGGTAATCAAGAGACATGGAAAAGTCATGGTAATCTGTGAAAATCCTAAGCATAAGCAGAGACAAGGCTAGTAAAATAGGTTATAATATTATGACGTGCTGTTTTGCCGGGAACTCAGCACAGCTTTATTAAATGTAACCCCTGTCTATATCACCCCCGGGTTGGTGACGGAAGATAGGAAAGGAGGAAGAAATGGCAAGAATTGCCGGAGTTGACCTACCTAGAGATAAGAGAATCGAAATCGGTCTTACTTATATCTATGGAATCGGTCTAGTAACATCCAAGGATATCCTCGCTAAAGCAGGAGTGGATGGTGACATCAGAGTAAGAGATCTTACAGAAGAAGATGCCGGAAAGATTAGAAAGGTTATTGAGACTGAGCATATCGTAGAAGGTGATCTTAGAAGAGAAGTTTCCCTCAACATCAAGAGACTGATGGAGATTGGAAGCTACAGAGGAATCAGACACAGAAGAGGTCTCCCAGTTAGAGGCCAAAAGACCAAGACAAACGCAAGAACTCGTAAGGGTCCTAAGCGTCTTGCTGGCAAGAAGAAATAAGGACAAGGAGGTAGAGAAATATGGCAGCTGTTAAGAAGACAGTTAGAAAAAAGAAAAGAGAACGTAAAAACGTTGAAAGAGGCCAGGCTCACATCCAGTCCACATTTAACAACACACTAGTTACTCTAACAGATATGGACGGAAACGCACTATCATGGTCAAGCGCTGGCTCAAATGGCTTCAGAGGTTCGAGAAAGTCGACACCTTTTGCTGCACAGAGCGCTGCTGAGGTTGCAGCAAAGGCAGCTATGGAGCATGGTCTAAAGACAGTAGAGGTATACGTAAAGGGTCCTGGTTCCGGTAGAGAAGCTGCTATCAGAGCACTTCAGACTGCTGGACTCAATGTAACAATGATTAAGGACATTACGCCAATTCCTCACAATGGATGCAGGCCACCTAAGAAGAGAAGAGTCTAAGCGGAAGGAGGAGTAACAATACATGGCTAGAAATAGAGAACCAGTACTGAAGAGAGCTAAAGCACTAGGCATTGAGCCACAGTACATGGGTATAAATAAGAAATCTAAGAGACAGGCTCAGCAGAGCAGAAGAAAGAAGAGTGAGTACGGGCTTCAGCTCAACGAGAAGCAGAAGGTTAAGTTCGTATACGGACTTCAGGAGAAGCAGTTTAGAAATCTATATACTAAGGCTGAAAAGAGACCTGGACAGGTTGGTACAAACCTTCTCGTAATGCTCGAGAGCAGATTTGACAACGTTGTATTCAGAATGGGTTTTGCAGCTACAAGAAGAGAAGCTAGACAGCTCGTTAACCACGGACACTTCCTAGTTAATGGCAAGAAGGCTAACATCCCTTCAATGGAACTCAAGGCTGGAGATGTAATCACTGTAAAGGAAAAGTCTCAGTCATCCCCTAAGTTCAAGGAACTTAAGGATATGGTTATCACAACTCCACAGTGGATCAGCATTGATCTAGATAAGCTTGAGGGTAAAATCGTTACAGCACCAAGCCGTGAAGACATTGATCTACCAATCGCAGAGCACAGCATCGTTGAGTTCTACTCAAGATAGTTGCTCGATTAATTAATACGCTTGCATATATTGCACTAATTATTAATCGTCAGATCAGTAGATTTATGGGAGGAACAAAATGATTGAGATAGTAAAGCCAACAATTACTAAGGAAATCGATGAAAATGGACAGTATGGAAAGTTCGTTGTAGAACCTCTCGAGAGAGGATACGGTACAACGCTCGGAAACTGCATGAGAAGAATTCTTCTCAGCTCTTTACCAGGAGCAGCTATCACTTCTGTAAAGATTGACGGTGTACTACATGAGTTCTCAACTATTCCAGGCGTCAAGGAAGATGTTACAGAGATTATCTTGAACCTCAAGAGACTTGCTGTAAGAATCAATGGTGACGAGGAGAAGAGAGCGATTATCAATGCTGTTGGTGCTAGAGAAGTAACAGCAGCGGATATTATCGTTGATTCCGACACAGAGATTTTCAATCCGGATTTACACATTGCAACTCTTGCAGAGAATGCAACTTTGGTAATGGAGATGAATATCGCTTCGGGAAGAGGATATGTGCCTGCAGAGCAGAATAAGACAGATTCAACTCCTATAGCAGTTATTCCAGTAGACTCAATATTCACACCTGTTAAGAAGGTTAACTTCACAGTTGAGAATACAAGAGTTGGGCAGGTGACTGATTACGATAAGCTAACACTTGAGCTTTGGACAGATGGTTCAATCACTCCTGAAGAGGGTGTTTCCATCGGTGCAAAAATCATGCTAGAGCACCTCAACCTATTCATTGGACTAGGATCTGAGGTGAACGAGATGGACTTCATGGTCGAGAAGAGTGAAGCTCGTAAGGAGAAGGCGCTTGAGATGACAATTGAGGAGCTAGAGCTCTCGGTTCGTTCATTTAACTGCCTCAAGAGAGCTTCAATCAACACAGTTCAGGAACTAACTCAGCGTACTGAAGAAGACATGATGAAGGTTAGAAACCTCGGAATGAAGTCGCTTGTAGAAGTAAAAAATAAGCTTACAGAGCTCGGATTGAGCCTTAAGCCTAATGACGAAAACTAACTGAAAGGAGTAGAGACTGATGAATGGTTACAAGAAGCTGGGCAGAAATTCTGCACACAGAAAATCCATGCTAAGAAACCTCGTAACCGATCTATTCAGAGAAGGTAGAATTACTACAACTCTAGATAGAGCGAAGGAAGCAGGTCGTGAAGCTGAGAAGCTAGTTACTCTAGCTAAGCGTGGAGATCTTCATGCAAGAAGACAGGTTCTCGCATACGTTTTCGACGAAGATGTAGTTACAAAGCTCTTTGATGAGATCGCACCAGAGTACGCTGAGCGCAACGGTGGATACACAAGAGTTCTTAAGCTAGGACCTAGACAGGGAGATAATGCGGAGGTCGTATATCTCGAGCTCGTATAAGAGCTGTCGCTAATCGATATAATTATAATAAGGGGTTCTCCGAGAGGAGAACCCTTTTTACATACAAAATACTTATATAAAAAGGAATTGCATATTATAAGAGTATTAAGAGAACGTACATGTACAATAATTGACACTAATGGATTTAGATAATATAATATTCAAGTGCTCTTAGGCAGCTTGCGGTTTGTAGGGGGTCCTGCGCAATGGGATACTGTGAACCATGTCAGGTCCGAGAGGAAGCAGCATTAAGCGGGACATCTCATGTGCCGCAGATTCGCCTCCTACCGATCGCAAGGTGTCTAAGAGCTCAATTACTATATAGGGTTGCGTAATATAGGCGCACCAGGTTGCTAGAAGGAGGTACGATATGCATCTGGCACTATACAGGTCGGAGAGGCCGGAACGCTTTGAAGAGGTAATTGGACAGAAGCATATTGTGAAGATACTTCGCAATCAGATCAAGAAGGGAACGGTGAGCCAGTCGTATCTGTTTGCGGGAACTCGAGGCACGGGTAAGACGACGACCGCGAGGATTCTTGCAAAAGCAGTTAACTGCACCTGCAACGATCCCGGCGTAGACCTACCGTGTGGTGAGTGCGCTAATTGTAGGGCGATTACAGAGGGGAGATTTCTCGATGTTGTAGAGCTGGACGCGGCATCCAACAATGGTGTGGAGAGCCTAAGGCAGATTACCGAATCAGTGCAATATCCGCCAACTGTTGGAAAGTACAAGGTCTACATCATAGACGAGGCGCACATGCTCACCGATTCGGCGGAAAATGCTTTCCTCAAGACACTAGAAGAGCCACCAGCACACGTAATATTCATACTGGCTACAACCAACCCAGAGAAGATTAAAGCGACGATAAAATCAAGGTGCTTAACGTTTAACTTCAGGCATGTTTCGGAAAATGATCTTCTGGAAGGCATGAAAAGAATTTGCCAGAAGAAGGAGATTTCAATCGAGGAAGATGCCTTAGCAGTTATTGCCCGCAAGGCAGACGGTTCCGTACGAGATGCGCTCAGTCTGCTCGAGCAGTGTATAAACGCTGGGGATGAGCTTATAACCAGAGAGCTAGTGCTGGAGTATACGGGTGGCGTGGGAGATGATTTCTACATAGAGCTAACAGATGCGATTAGGGCAGGCGAAGCTGGAATGGCGCTTGCTGATATAGATAGCATGGTGAGGATAGGTAAGGATGCCAAGCAGCTGCTTGCAGACTGGCTAATGCACTATAGAAATCTGATGATTTGCAAGTATGTGCAGGATCCTTCGGAGCTTGTAAATGCCTCTAGTGAGAACACTGTGAGAATCGTCACACAGGCAAAGTCCCTGAGCGACGAAGCGATAAATTACGGTATTTGCTTACTTTCGGACACCGTCAACAAGGCAAAGTTCTCGACTATGCCGAGGATTTTGTTAGAGACATGTGTTATTAAACTCATCATAGGTGAGAGTGCGGAAGTCAAGACTGAGCCAATTCGTATAAATACGAATATCTCTATGGGTGCTAGGGCTCCAAGAGCCGAGGCAGGGAATGTACAAGCGACGAGTAGTGCACAGCAGGTGAATACTAAGGCAGAGACGCATAGACCAGAATCAAGAGGCGCAGAAGCTTCGCAATCAGGAGCACCAAAGGAGGAGCTAGAGACAGAGACTACTTGTGCCAGTGAGCCGCAAGCACAACCGCAGGCTCAGTCCCAAGTAAATGCCAGTGCGGAGAGATCGCAAGATGCCGATGGACCGAAGCCTCTATTCGAACAGAAATTCAATCCGCTAGAAGGAGCTCCGCCAGATAGGCACATCGTGGAGTTTGAAGCAAATCATAATCTTGATGAGATGTGGGATAGAATCTGTGACCAAATGGCTAGAACAGATGCAATGTTCATGGCGATGGTTGCAAAGTATACGAGACTGGTCGATTTACACGGTAGCGAACTTACCGTAGAGGTCAAGAAGACCAAGAGCCTTATGGCTGATGATGCGCTAGACGAGCTCAACAGGATAACTAAGGCACTATATGGTGATAAGTTCTACATCACGTTTAGAGTTGTAGAGTATAATCCGGCAGATGCAAGGGAGCTTAGCCAAGTTGAAGAACCTGGGCTTCAGAGGTTCGATGAGGAACTCGTTGAGGCAGCAGAAGAAAAAGATGAGATAGCCAGGGAAGTGGCGAAGGATGTAGCTGACTTTTTTGGCGTAGATAAGATAGACATTAAATAGCACATATTGGAGGAAAAATCATGGGCAAAGGTATGAGAGCAGGCAAGAAAAAGAAGGTTGGCGGCGGTGCAGGAAACATGCAGCAGCAGATGAAGCAGCTTCAGGCTATGCAGCGCGATATGGAGGCTGCACAGGCTTCTATCGCTGAGCAGGAGACAACTGCAACTGCTGGCGGCGGTGCAGTGGAAGTTACTGTTAACGGCAACAAGGAGATTACAAAGCTCGTAATCGATAGAGACGTTGTTGATCCAGATGATGTAGAAATGCTTCAAGATCTCATCATGGCAGCTGTGAATGAGGGCATGCGCCAGATCGATGCAATCGCTGAAAATGAGATGGGCAAGGTTACAGGTGGGCTCAACATCCCTGGACTAGGACTGTAGAAAGGCGTTCAGATGAGGCAGTATCCAAAGCCACTGAACAAGTTAATAAATGAGCTGTCTAAACTACCTGGAATTGGCGGCAAGACAGCACAGCGACTAGCGTTCCACATCCTTGCGCTCGAGGAGAGCGAGGCAACAGCTCTTGCAAATTCAATCGTGAATGCCAAGAGAAGCCTTCATTACTGCTCTGTGTGCGGAAACTTGACAGATACCGATCCGTGCGAGATTTGTAGTGATGAATTGCGAAACAGGACTAAGGTATGTGTTGTCGAGACACCGCAGGATGTGATTGCGATGGAGCGGATAAGAGAATTTAAGGGACTGTATCATGTGCTTCACGGTGCTATTTCGCCGGTAGAGGGCATCGGTCCTAATGACATCAATCTCAAATCGCTGATTACTAGGCTCCAGCAGCACGACGAAATCGACGAGATAATCGTGGCAACTAACCCTAATATCGAGGGTGAGGCGACTGCCATGTACATAGCTAGGCTGCTAAAACCGTCTGGCATCAAGGTGACGAGAATCGCACACGGAATTCCTGTCGGCGGAGATCTCGAGTATGCCGATGAAGTCACGCTTCTCAAGGCGATGGAAGGAAGACGAGAGATATAACTGAAGATAGGTTGGTGCATGAGGCAGACTAAAGGCTGTGCACCGACTATTTTATTTGCATTATTTCACTCAGCATGTATTACAATTAGTTTGAAGGGAGTAGACTAGATGCCTGAACTAGTAGAGGTTGAAACTGCGAGAAGGGTTCTCGCACCACAGCTAAGCGGCTGCACAATCGAAGATGTCGAGGTTAGGCTTGCAAAGAGTATAAAGAATTATAGCGCTGGTGAGTTCAAGAAGCTAGTGATTGGAAGCAAGTTTGACACCGTACTACGCCGTGGTAAATTCCTGATTTTCAACATGCTCACACCGAAGCATGAAGGTGCGCCAGAGGAGCTCAAACTCGTAGCTCACTACCGCATGACCGGGGTTCTCTTGGTGACACATCCAAGGTATGAGGAACTTAAGCACACGCATATAGTGTTTAAGCTGCGAGATGATAATGGCACAGAGAAAGAACTCCGCTATGTCGACCAGAGGCAGTTTGGCGGTATATGGGCTATAACGACAGGGGCTGAATTTAGAGCGACTGGCATCGGACAGCTCGGAGCAGAGGCGACGGACGACACACTTGATGGAGAGTATCTAAAGAGTCATCTAGCGAAGAGAAAGTCTGCCATCAAGACGGGGCTTCTTGACCAAAGCGTTATCGCAGGTCTTGGAAATATTTACACCGACGAAGTCCTATACCGCTGCGGAATTGTTCCGACTAGAGCTTGTAATTCGCTTACCGATTCTGAGTGGCAGGCTCTCGCTGACAAGATACCGACGATGATGAATTTCATGATAGAGAGGAACCAGATTTCTGAAGAGGATTACCTAGCTGGAAAGGGGACAGATTACAGAAACACCCCATTCCTACATGTTTATAATCATGCAGGAGAGGAATGTCCAAAGTGCGGAAGCAAGCTAGAGAAAACTGTGATTGCAGGCAGGAGCAGTGTGTACTGCCCTGAGTGTCAGGAGTAGTGCCGGAGTTTTAACAGATATTAATTAAAGGGAGATGAACACACATAGTGATATGCTCTCTTTTGTATTGCAAATGTGTAAAGCATGACTTGATAAATTAATCACTAATATGGTAGACTAACGGTATATTAGTTAGATGCATCTAACTAATATACCTATATTTCTTTTACTACTCAAGTTTAAGCATGTATTTCTGCACACCGGACATCAGATATAGTATATGACCAAACCTATATTTTGTGCGCTTGTGTGCTATGAACAGTCAGTACTCATTGATTTAAGAAAGGATAAGTTATGAGAGATTATAAGAAGAGAATCAGCTTATTCCTCACTGTGATAATGCTTATGCTAAGCTTCAGCCCGGCTTCGGCTTTTGCAGAGGTTGGACAGACGGCTGATAGCAATGATACAACAGTAATTCATGAGAATGTCGAAGCGTTAAAACAGGATAGCAAAGCTGTCTCAAATTTGTCTGATGGCAAGCAAGATTTGCAGGACAACGCTTTAACCTCCCAAGCGGTTGAAAACAAAGCCGCAGAAGATAAAGCAGATAATGCGAAGCTCAAGACACGCGCTACGGATCGCGGGAATCAGCAGTTTAACGAGGATGATTTCTATATTTCTGGAGTGAACTTTAACGGCTTAACGGATTCTGGAAAGGAAAAGCTCAAGGCAAGTAATGGAACCCTGGTTTTTCCTCGCATTAGGACGAAACATGGGAATTATGTAAGTCGCATTGGAGATAATGCTTTCAAGAATCTGGCTATTAAAACAGTTAGCTTCCCGTCATCTATCACGGAAATTGGACCACAAGCATTTTATAATAACGAAATTAGCAACCTGACATTACCGGATACTATCACCGAGATAGGATATGGTGCATTTAGCAATAATAGGATAAAAAAGCTTAAACTATCAGAGAAACTAAAAGAAATATTAGGATTTACATTTGCAAACAACTATCTTGATGAGGTTGTACTCCCAGATGGGCTGGTCAAGATTAACTACAATGCATTTGAAAACAATATAAGCACAAATTCTAACGGAAAGCTTAGACTTTTAGTTAAAAATCCGAATAAACTCACAATCGAACCTCGTGATGCGGACAAATATGAAATCGTGCCGCAGGCTTCAAATCCTAATAGATACGTGGCAGAGGATTTCGTACATGAGACAGTGTGGGATAAAAGCCTTCAAAAGAACGTATGCAAGGTTACCGGTTTATCGAATTCAGGTAAAACGAAGCTATCGAAGAACCTCGACTTGGTCATTCCTAATCAGATAGACGGTAAGGATGTTGAGGTTATAGGTAAAAATGCATTTCTGGAACGCGATTTATCATCAACTGTAAAGTTAACCTCAGTAAAGCTGCCAAATAATCTTCTTAAAATAGAGGATAGTGCGTTTGGTGGTAATGCGCTAAAGTCCGTAGCACTTCCGTCAAAGCTCCGAACAATTGAGCAAAATGCATTTTGTTACAATGATATTTCGACGTTGTTAATTCCTAACTCTGTTAAAGAAATTGGGATGAATGCATTTGGAGGAAATTCACTGGGTGAAGTCGAGATAGATAATTACAAAGGGCTTGTAAAATTGGATTTTCAGGCATTTGACAGCAATGTTAAGATTAAATACCTGAGAGTTAAGGAGTCATTTGATATCAATATCAAAGCAGATAACGGCGTAAGTGTAACAACTAGCCCGGCAGGTAAAGCTTCTGCAGGTGAATCGATTAAAATCTCTTACAATATCACAGATAGCAGTAAAGAGCTTATGTACATTAAGGTAAAGAGTGGAGAGTATAGCACAGTTACTGTGAAAGACAACACATTTACCATGCCTAAAAAAGCTGTGACGATAGAGGTAAAGCTAAAGGACAAATACACACATGATAAGTGGTGCGCCGAAGATTTTGAGTTTGGCTATTATGAACTCGGCAATCCGGACGATGATTTCTATCTATATGAATACTCAGTCAGGGGACTTTCTGAAAAAGGTAAAGCCAAGCTTAGCTCACTTAAAAATGTGGTTCTACCTAAGCAGGATGCAAAAGGAACATCACCTGTGTGGGTAAATGAAGATGCATTTAAAGGGCTTAAGATGGAGAGCGTTGAGATTCCCGGCAACTATACTCATGTCCAGAATAATGCGTTTAAAGGCTGTGGACTGAAGAAAGTCATTCTGCATGAAGGACTGATTTATGCAAATGATTCTGCATTCGAGAACAATGCTATAAGCGAACTGTCGCTTCCTACCACTTTCAAATACGCATCAAAAGCAGCATTTAAAGGGAATAACCTTAAATCGCTAAAGCTTCCGGAGATATGTGAGACCGTTGGACCGGAGAGCTTCATGAACAACAAGCTTGAAAAGGTGGAGCTGGGTTCCAGAGTGAAGCGGATTTACGGAAAGGCATTTGCCGGGAATAAGCTTAAAGAAGTCAATATTCCTAAGAGCATAAAGAACAAAGAAAATGGACTTGATGGGATATATTCAGATGCTTTTGATGACAATCCCGGGGTAGAGAATGTACCTAAAAAAGGCAAATCCAAGGTCATCCTCTGGACGCCTGAAAAGAATAACCCTAACAAGATTGTAAATAGAGGTAATTATGTTGTTGATCCTAAAATGCCAGAGTCACCTGCGCCGGGCGAATCAAAGTGGACTGCAGAAGATTTCACCTTCGGTACTATTAAGCTCAAGACTGCAGATAGTGGAATTGTAGAATTATACGCCGTAACAGGATTTTCTGACATTGGAATTAAAAAGCTAAAATCAGAAAAAGATTTGGTGTTGCCTACAGTTGATACAAAAGGCAAGAAAGTCGAAGCGGTTGCCGATAAAGCGTTTACAGCATCATATGGAGATAAGAGGCTTAATACGCTGAAAATTCCTGAAGGCTACGTATACATAGGCGGGATGGCATTTGCGTTTAATGGATGCGGGGGAGAACTGGTTCTGCCGGAAAGCATCAAGTATGTAGGCATGGCTGCATTCTTCAGAAATGAATTCACAAGCCTAGTTGTGCCTTCGAGTCTTGAATCAATCCCTGCTTCTATGATGAGAGGAAACAAGCTGAATAAAGTGGTATTTAAGGGAAACAACTTAAAGTCCATTGATAGGCTCTCGTTCTCTGAAAATAGACTTGAGGAAATCACAATCCCTGATTCTGTGAAAAAGATTGGGGCACAGGCATTTACGACTAATAATGGATCCGATAAGTACAAAGGTAAGTTGATTATTCGTACTGTGTCAGGAACAAATCCAAACAAACTGGCAGATGCAGAGAATTACTTGATTGACCCTAAAAATCCCGGTGAGGAGCCTCATATCAATTACAGCAAGTGGGAAACAAGTGATTTTGAATACAAAGGAACTGCAGTAACAGGGTTCTCAGAACAAGGTATACTCAAGAACAAGAAAAACAAGAATCTGGTAGTTCCGGATAAGACACCTAAAGGAGAAGCTGTTACAGAGATAGGCATAGATGCGTTTAGAAATCTCAATGCCGGATACGATATCGAGAGCATAAAGCTTCCTGAAACAGTGACTGAAATTGGAGACTATGCATTTCAATTCAATGATATTCGCAAGGTAAAAATGCCACGAGATCTCAAGAAACTTGGAATGGGTGTATTCATGATGTCCAATGTAAAAGAGATAGAGTGGAACGAGAAAATCGAATATATTGATCAGGCGTGCTTCTATATGTGTGAACTCGGCAAGCTTGAGGTTCCGGCATCAGTTGAAACAGTGATGAATGCATCGTTTAGAAAATGCGGACTAACTGAAGTAACCTTCGCTAAAGGTAGTAAGCTTAAAAAGATAGAGAGTCTGGCGTTTGCAGACAATAGTCTCACTGATATTAACCTTCCGGAAGGAATAGAATTTATAGGGAGCCAGGCATTTGGAGATAACGGATTCAAGGAGATAAATGTGCCTGCATCACTCAAGAAAATTGAGTTCCAGGCATTCGTAAACAATCCAAGTAAGAAAAATCCGGTACCGGTAATTATTCATACACCTGGGGGTAAGAATCTTAACGGGCTTACAGACGATCAGGGTAAGAGCTTTGTAATCGATCCTAAAGTAAAGGCAAGTGAATCGGAAAAAGCTGCTCTCAAGGCTGAGATTGAAAGAGCTGAGAAGGTTGATAACAACAAACTTACTAAGAAGTTTAAACCACTGTTTGATGAGACGCTTAAAGAAGGCAAGTCAATATATGCAGATGAAAATGCATCGCAGGCAAGCGTAAATGGCAGCATAAAGGAAATTAAGTGGGTACTGAATCGTGCAAGACTGAACAGGTTAATGTACGAGAAGGAGGCACTTGATGCCAGAAAGGATGAATTTGACGCAGAGAAGTGGGCAAATGTAGAAGCTGCATACAAAGATGCAGATACAAATCTGTTCTACGTCAATATTAGCGACGCCAAGCTGGATCACCTTATAAACACACTCTCTATTGCACTTAAGGCACTAGACTCGAGTACTGACGAATTACAAGGTGCGACTGCTTATGAAGGCGAGTTTGCAATAAAGAAAACTCACTACATTGAACCATATACTATCAAAGTAAAGGTGTGGGTGAAGGATGGTGTAATTGTTCATGTTATAAATAATGGTACAATTACAGATGATCCAAATGACGATGAAGAGCATAACGGTGGATATTTCAAACGAGCTATCGAAAATCTGTCAAAGTACAAGGGTAAGAAGGTAAAGGATGTTCTTGATAGCAAGCTTAGCAAAGATGTTGGTATAGATGCGGTATCCGGCGCCACTGTAAGCACAGACGGAATTCATGAAGCTATTAAAAATGCACTAAGCAAAGTTCCAAAGCCAGACCCCGGTGCTGAAGATAGTGTGAAGCTTGACCTGAATGATCCAACAGTCAACAAGGACACAGGAATTGAAATTAGTGGCGATACGCTTATCTACATAAAAGGAAAGTCAAAAGGTGCGGAACTCAGGATTCGCGGACTTAACTTTGCATCAGATAAAGGCAATATTAGTATTAAGGTAGACGGTAAAGCTATTTCAAAAGGTGATGCATATTCGCTGCGAGAAGGTAGTATCATAATAGGGTTTAATAAATCCTATCTGGATTCACTTTCTGTAGGGAACCACAGCATTTTGATAGCCACCGGCAAAGGTGATGTAAAGGTTAAGCTTGCAATAAGAGAAACTGGTGTATCTGAAGACAATCCAAATGCTCAGATTATCCCAACAAGAGGTAAGATAGCAGCGAAGCAACTTCGCTATGGGTCTCGCCCAGTAAGAACCGGAGACGAGAGTGAGGTAGCACCATTTATTTTATTAATGATGCTTTCCGTGGCTTCACTTGGTACGCTTCTGGCTATACGTAGAAGAAACAGCATATAAACAAGGAGCAAACATAGGATAAGCACTCACAACACACAAGATATTACTGCAACACAAAAGGTGGACCTAGCGTCCACCTTTTGTTCGTTTTTGTGAATCGAAGCCCGTGAGATCCTTCACGACTTCACTAGCTATTACAAGCCCTGCAGCAGCAGGGACAAATGGAGTTGAACCAGGAGCCACTCTGCCGGCAGTTCCTTTGCCTTCAGCCTCTCCGCCCTCCGGGATGATTGGCACGATAGGCTCCTCGGTGGAGCAGAGAACCTTTACACCTTTAATTTGCCTATCTTTGAGCCCTTTTCGTATAACCTTGGCAAGCGGATCCATAGATGTCTTTGCGATGTCCATAATGGCTAGCTTCGTAGGGTCAACACGGTTTCCACACCCCATGCAGGAAATTATCGGAACTCTCATGTCTTTACATCTCTCGATGATGTCGAGCTTTGCTGATACAGTGTCGACGGCATCCACAACATAGTCGTACTCGGTGAAGTCAAAATGCTCCGCAGTTTCAGGCAAGTAGAACATTTGGCGTCCTCGCACCTCGCAGTCGGGATTGAGCTGCTTAATTCGCTCCTCGCACACTGCTACCTTGCTTTCGCCGATAGTATCATGGGTGGCGATTATCTGCCTATTTATATTTGTCAGGCTGACATCATCGTTATCGATGATATCGAGAGCACCCACACCAGCTCTAGCGAGCGCCTCCACTACGTAACCACCGACGCCGCCGACGCCAAATACCGTAACTCGGCAGCCTTTCAGGGTCTCGATTGCGTCTTTTCCATATATTAATTCACTTCTTGAAAATTGATTAATCATATACTCGCAGGGGACTCGAACCCCCGTGCTTTATACCGAAACTTACAAAGTCAAATCACTAAAATATATTGCAATAAATCACTGAAATATCTTACATTATTATGCAAACTACGTCCAGTTAGTGATATAATTTCGTTCGTATGCAATGGAGGTTTTAATGATGTTTAAATATATCGCTGCTCCGCTAATCGGAGCACTTATAGGATATTGTACCAATTATATTGCGGTCAAGATGCTGTTCAGACCGCGCCGTGAGAAATACATCTTCGGTCACAAGGTGCCGCTGACACCTGGAGCTATTCCAAAGGGAAAGACTAGGCTTGCAAAGGCTGTAGGAGATGTTATATCGAATCATCTCGTCACGAGCGAAGATATCGAGAGCAAGGCACTTAATGAAGATACAGAAGCAGCTGTAGCTGAACGAATCATGAAGTTGCTGAAATCAGATATAGATAGTGGTTTTAGAGCGATTTCGTCCTCTGAAGAGGAATATGAGATGATTACGACAAACCTCGACTATGCGGTCACTCTTCGAATGGTGGATGCGATTAAGAACATCAATTTTGCAGATATCATCAAGGTGAAGGGCGGTCAGATAATCGGCGAGCAACTCGGCGGTTCGATGCTTGGTATGTTCATAAATCCGGAGATGATAGACGGTATTCTTGATTCGATTTCAGACAATATCGGAAGATATGTAGATGACCACTGTTACAAATTCTTAGCACCTGAGGTTAGCCGTAGTATGGAGAAGCTGCGTGGCGATAACGTTTACGATATTATAACAGGTAGTGGTGTGAGCGACGAGGAGCTGAGAGAGAAGGTAAGAGATATTTATAGGAAGACTATCAAAGCTGTGGTTCCAGAGCTTATAACTAAAATGGATATCGCTGGTATGGTCAGGTCGAAGATCGAGGATATGGAAGTTGAGCAACTTGAAGACATGGTCATGGAGGTGATGGCGAAGGAGCTCACTACTATCGTTAATCTGGGTGCGCTAATCGGTTTCGTACTTGGCCTAATTAATCTCATTTTTTAGATGAGAAGTACTGAAAAAAGCTAAAGAGTGATTATTTTTAAATAAAGCTTATTGTATCTTGCGGCGAACATACGCATGATGTAAAATTAATAAAGTTGAACAAATTAGCATTTGATTTTTGTACAAAAATGAAGGAGATATAGATGAAACATTTCGTAATTGAGATGGAAAATGGTGCAACAATGAGCGGTGAGCTCTACGAGGATATCGCACCTAAGTCAGTTGAAAATTTCATAGAACTTTGTGAGAAGGGCTTCTATGATGGCCTTATTTTCCACAGAGTTATTCCAGGCTTCATGATTCAGGGTGGATGCCCAGATGGAACTGGTATGGGTGGTCCTGGATACAGCATTCCAGGCGAGTTCTCATCTAACGGATTCAGGAATGACCTCAAGCACACTAGAGGAGTTCTCTCTATGGCTAGATCGATGAATCCTAACTCAGCTGGCTCACAGTTCTTCATCATGGTTGAGGATGCACCGCATCTGGATGGACAATATGCTGCCTTTGGCAAGGTTACAGAAGGCATGGACGAAGCAGACCGCATCGTTTCTGTTCCACGCAACATGATGGATAAACCTAACGAAGATCAGATAATCAAGACTATTACAATTAAGTAGTAATGCCTTCATATGCAGGTATCGGAGCATTTCGAACTGCTATATTCGAAGATTCGCCGCACTCCTACGAGTGTGGCGTTCCCAATTTTTAAGATATCCGGAGGTGCTCGTGGAATCCGATAAGAAGATAATAATAATTGGACATAAGAATCCCGACACCGATTCTATTTGCTCAGCGATTGGTTACACTGAGATTAAGAATCGAATTACGAATACCAATAATTATGTCGCTCGCCGTGCTGGTGAAATTAACGGTGAGACTGAGTTTGTGCTACAGAGATTCGGTGTTAAGGTGCCTGAATACGTGGACAATGTCGCCACTCAGGTTAGGGATATGGAGATTAGGCATACTCCTGGAGTTCCTAAGGAGATGACAATCAAGGAAGCTTGGAGCATCATGGGCAAAAGCGAGGCGGTAACCCAACCGATAACTGAGTCAGATAAGGTTATCGGACTTATTACAAAGGGTGATATCGCACGTACGTTCATGGATGCAGAGAGCAGTGCTTTCCTCTCAAGCACATCACCTAGGTTCAGCGATATTGCAACTACGATTGACGGACAGATTGTAGTCGGCGATGGAGAACGCCATTTTGAAAAGGGAAAGGTCCTTGTAGGAGCGGCACTGGTCGAGAGGATGCAAGGCGTAGTTCAGGAGCATGATTTAGTGATTCTTGTTGACCGCAAGGAAAATCAGATTGGGGCACTTGAGGCAGGTGCAGGATGTATCATCCTATGTCTTGGTGCGAAAGCCTCTAAGGAAGTCGCGGATCTTGCCAAGGATAAGAAGGCGGTCATCATTGAAACTGATTTAGACACGTTCTCAGTTTCAAGAGAAATCAACAAGAGCGTCCCTCTAGAAGCATTTATGACATCAGACGGTATCGAGGGCTTTAAACTGGATGATTATACGGACAGTGTGAAGGCTGAGATGGGAGCTACTAGGCATCGAGCGTTCCCTGTTACAGACAGCAAAGGTCGCTACATCGGAACAGTTTCGAGGCGTAATCTTCTAAATATCAGAAAGAAACAAGTCATTCTCGTAGACCATAATGAGAAATCACAGGCAGTGGATAATATCGATGATGCGGACATCCTTGAGATTGTGGACCACCACAGATTAGGGACTATCCAGACACTTCAACCGATATTCTTTAACCTGCAGCCAGTAGGTTGTACGGCGACAATTCTGTACCAGATGTATATAGAGCGAGGCATCGATGTACCTAAGCACATTGCAGGGCTACTCTGTGCGGCAATCGTTTCTGACACACTTATGTTCAGGTCGCCGACATGCACGACACAGGATAAGATGGCTGCTGGTGCACTAGCGTTAATTGCGGGTATTGACATAGAATCATTTGCCACAGAGATGTTCGAAGCAGGCTCGGATCTCAAGGATAAGTCGGCAGAGGAGATTTTCTATCAGGATTATAAGAAGTTCACATTCGGAAGCTCAAGCTTCGGTGTTGGACAGATAAGCTCGATGAACGAAGGGGAGCTTAGCAATATAAAAGAGATGCTTCTTCCGCTCATGGAGCATGAGTGTGGCAAGAACAAAGTATCAATGGTATTCTTTCTGCTTACCGATATCAAACATTCCTCGTCAGAGATGCTTTATGCTGGGGAACATGCCCGAGAGATGATAATGAGTGCATTTCCATTGGCAGTTCCGACAGATGGAGGGTTTAAGATAGACGGGTTGCTATCGAGAAAGAAACAGCTCATACCAGCGTTTATGGACGCTATTCAAGGCGTTTAAATAATATTTTTAGGAAAGGAAAGAAATGGATTACAAGAGGATTCTTAAGGAAATTCTGAACATAGGCAGAGAGATGCTTCGCGCAGGCGCTGAGGTGAGTAGAGTTGAAGACAGTATGTACAGAATGTGCAAGAGCTACGGCTTCATGCATGCAGATATCTGGGTTATCTACAGTAACATTCAGGCAACAGTTGAGACAGCGGAGGGCGATATCATAACGCAGATTAGACATATACCTTCTACTTCATCGAACTTTGATAAGCTCGACTATCTCAACAATTTATCAAGACGCGTATGTCGTCAGAAACCAAGCCCAGATGAGGTTGCAAACATGCTACAAGAGGTTCTGGATAGAAAACCTCAGCCCGCATGCCTAGAGTATCTGGCAGGAATCCTCGGAGGAACAGGATTCGGCGTGTTCTTCAACTGCGGAGTTAGGGATGCGATTATCGCTGCAATATCTTCGATAATCATTGTTTTCCTAGGCAGGAAATTAGCGAAGACAGAGAGTAATCCTCTGATTTCCAACTTCATTCAGTCCTTTATCACAGAGGTATTCATTATCCTTTCCGTATATGTAGGCTTTGCGGAAAAGTCAGGAAACATCACAGTTGGTGTAGTAATGCTCCTCGTAAGTGCGCTTGGGTTTACGAATGGAATCAGCGACCTACTTCACAAGGATACACTTGCTGGAATACTTAATATTTCAAACGCTATAATCGGAGCGGCAGGAATCGCCTTCGGAATAGCTTCAGCAATTCTATTATTCAAGGGGGTGTTCTAAGATGACCGAATTAAATCCAAGTATCATAATACAATTCATTTCGTGTACCGCTGCCTGTGTGGGCTTCGGTCTATGGTTTAACGTTAGAGGGAAGCAGGTGCTTTTCTGCGGAATTGGAGCATTCTGCACATGGGGAATGTACGTGATTTCCGATGAAATTCTCCACAATTACTTTCTGGCGACACTTGTCAGTGCTATATTTGTAGCGGGCTATGCGCAGGTTATGGCTAGAGTTAACAAAGCTCCTGCAACAATATTCCAGAGTGTATGCGCATTTCCTTTAGTACCGGGAAACAACCTTTACTTCGTAATGTACGCTATGGTAATGGATATGCCTAAGGAGACCGCAAGTGAGGGCAAGCAGCTGGTCCTGAACTGCCTAGGAATTGCGATGGGATTCATGGTAATAGAGATTGTAAATAAGTACGGAACTCTGTTCTATCACATGCTCAAAAGGGCATAAAAAATTCATGAGTTAGATTAAAAAATAGCCACAAAAAGGCGGTATAGATGGTACTATATAGTCTGAGGATTTTACCTAGAAGGGGGAATATGGCTAGAGTTAAAAATAATAAGCAAGCTACAAATGTAGCAAAAGAATACATCAAAGACATGGATAAGAATAAAGTGGCAAGTATCATCTTGCTGCTTTTTCTTGTCGTTTTTTTATTCAACCTACTGAAGTTCAACCGCAAGGTTCCAGTAGGAAAGGATGATATTGAGAGGAATAAGAAGAGCGTTGAGGCGCTACAGAAGAGCTCTGTAACTAGCGTTGAAGAGGCTGTTTCGGCACTAGGCGGAGAGGTGTCTGCAAATGGTCAGAGCAATAAGGCTAGATATATGAGCAAGTTCAAGGGTAGCATCGTTGTCGGTGACTCGGTAACTGAGGGACTAAGTGTATATGGCTGGCTGAGCGATGATCAGGTATTTAGCAAGATTGGTTCAAGTGTAATGACTGGAGATGACCTATTCTCGAGTGCTGCGGGAACTTATCCAAGTACTGCGTTCTTCGCATTTGGAATGAACGACATGGGTAATTATAGAGGTGACGAAAAAGCCTTTATCAAGAAGTACGCAGCAAGGTTAAAGGCTTTTCACAAGGCTTCGCCTAAGACGAAGATTTGTGTGTGCGGTATTTCGGCACCTACTGATTCAGCGATGGCTAAGAATAAGTCGATTAGCAATTATAAGAAATTTAACAGCGCAATCAAGAAGATGTGCAATAAGAATAAGTACGTATATATTCCAACTGCAGATATTCTGCAGAAGCATCCAGAGCTATACGCTGGTGATGGCATTCACGCTCAAGCTGCGTATTATCCGTACTGGCTAGATAGGATGATTGAGGAGGCAGAACTGTAGATGAATAGTAAATCACGCAGAGATATTATAAGATATGGTAGAATCTTAAAATGTGTACTTCTCGTTATCTTGTTTGCATTTCTCGCTATCGTGTATAGCCGCGAAAATGCAAAGGATGTCTCCATGGATAAGATAGATGCACAGCTTATCAAGAAGACTAATATAGAGAAGCTACAGAAGCAGAAGCCTCGTGACCTCGTGCAGTTCATAAGGCTAGATGCTAATAATTATGAGGCCGTTCTGTATTACAAGAGCAAGGAGGCTCTATCTGTTGATGAGGTTCTCGTCATCAAGGTCAAGAACAAGTCTGATGTTAAAGCTGTCAAAGATGCTGTAGAAAAGCGTATCACAAGCCAGATAGAGGCATTTGACAATTATGGGCCTGAGCAGGTCAAGGAGCTTAAGAATGCAATCGTGACTTCTAGGGGCAAGTACGTATTCTATGGAGTTGCCAAGGATCCAGATAAATATGAGGAGGTACTATTAAGTGTTATTTAGCAGTATTATCTTCATATTCTATTTCCTCCCGATTACGATGCTCGTATACTATCTGATTCCGAAGGAGCAGACGGGAAAGCGCAATATTGTGCTGCTCGTTGCCAGCTTGTTCTTTTACAGCTGGGGAGAACCAGTATACCTATTCTTGATGCTGTATAGCGCGTTCTTCAACTACTTCATGGCTATTCAAATTCATAACGAGCAGAAGTATGGGGGAACCGGCAGGAGAAACCTGCTGTTTACGGTGGTTGTGGACCTTCTGATACTCGGATTCTTCAAGTATTTCGGGTTTCTTATGGATACCATTACATCGATTACAGGATGGCACATTCACTACACTTCACTCGCACTGCCAATCGGAATTTCGTTCTACACATTCCAGGCGATGTCTTATGTATTTGATGTGTACAAGGGAAAGGTTACACCGCAGTATAGCTTGCTCAAGTTCTCGCTATACCTATCGTTCTTCCCACAGCTCATCGCTGGACCAATCGTTAAGTACAGGGATGTTGAACTTCAGATAGACAATCGCGAGACTAGCCTTGTTAAGTTTGGTGAGGGCTCGTCGAGATTTATACTCGGACTGGGCAAGAAGGTAATTCTTGCCAACGCACTCGGTTCGCTCTATACAGAAATTTCGAGTCTGCCACATGGTCAGGTCTCGGTGGTACTGTACTGGATTGGAATTGTGGCTTATACCTTACAAATATACTTTGACTTTAGCGGATATTCCGACATGGCGATAGGTCTCGGTAAGATGTTCGGCTTCGTGTTTGACGAGAACTTCAACTATCCGTATATTGCATCGACTATCACGGATTTCTGGCGCAGATGGCACATGTCGCTATCTACTTGGTTCCGTGAGTACGTGTACATTCCGCTCGGCGGAAACAGAGTAAAGGTGCACAGACACATTTTAAATCTGCTCATAGTGTGGTCGCTGACTGGTCTATGGCATGGTGCGAGCTGGAACTTCGTGCTCTGGGGCGCATATTTCGGAGTGCTGCTGATACTCGAAAAGTATGTGTATGGTAAATATCTCGAGAAGGCGCCAAACTGGTTTAGGCACGTATATGCGATCGTCATAGTTATGATAAGCTGGGTGTTTTTCAGCATCACAGATATCAGCAAGGCGCTATCGTATCTCGCTGTCATGTTTGGACTAGGTAAGGTTTCGTTCATAAATGTTACAGCACTGTACTACATAAGAACGAATTTCATCATTCTGACTGCCTCTGCGTGCGTGGCAACACCATATCCAATTGAGAAATTCAGAGAGCTATATAAGAAGAAACCAGCGGTAGGAACTGCGCTGGTGTTCGCAGTACTCATTGTTTCTGTCGCATATCTAGTATATGGTTCATACAATCCGTTCCTGTACTTCAGATTCTAGCGTAGAGGAGTAAGTTTTGAAGAAGATTAACCGTTTTAGAAATGAAATAAAGGCCGAACTAGAGCAAAGTTCGGAGAACAAAATGGCAGCGTATACTGGTGTCATATTTGTGTTTGTCCTTGCGGCTGTATTTCTTATAAATCTCATAGTTCCAGACAAGTCATTCTCATCTTCTGAAAACCGCATGCTGCAGGAGTTTCCGAGCATATCTGTTTCGAACTATTTTGGCGGTAGATTAGAATCCAAGATGGAAAGCTACGTGGACGACCAGTTCCTTCTGCGGGGGTCTTTTATCAAGGTTAAGTCGGCTGTTGATGTGACTGAAGGGAAACTCAAGGCTAACGGGGTGTATAGAGCTCGTGATGGATACCTGATCG
This sequence comes from Mogibacterium neglectum, assembly GCF_030644205.1. Lineage (NCBI taxonomy): Bacteria > Bacillati > Bacillota > Clostridia > Peptostreptococcales > Anaerovoracaceae > Mogibacterium > Mogibacterium neglectum. The sequence goes on along the minus strand of NZ_CP128647.1, from coordinate 1,528,109 downwards.
AGGATATAGTGACTCCAGATCAGAAGACAATTAGCTCTGTTGAAACTGCGCTCAAGAATTTCAAGACCAAGTATCCTAAGCTAAGTATGACATTCCTCCTCGCTCCAAATGCAGGGAATATCATGTCCGACAAGCTACCGATAACTGTCAGACTGGCGGATCAGAACAAGATGATGGATGATTTTTACCAGAATATCAGGGCTTCAGGAATTAAAACTATAGATGTAAGGAAGACTTTCAATAAGAAGAAAGAAGATGTACAGCTTTATTACAGGACTGACCACCACTGGACGAGCGATGGCGCTTACCTCGCGTACAAGGCTATTGTACCAGCACTAGGTGCAGGTATGCCGATGGAGTTTGAGAGTAAGGTTGTTAAGAACGACTTTGCGGGAACGATGTACTCGAAGAGTGGATTTACAGGCGGAAGATACGATAGTATCAAGATAAATTTACCTAAAAATAAGAAAGCGGCAAAACCGTCGGTCATCTATTATGGTGACACTAAGAAGAAGACCACTAAGTTCTATCAGCTTAAGAACCTAGATAAGAAGGATGCGTATACGGTATTTGGAGGCAGCAACCATCCGATGTACACGGTCAAGACTCCGACAGAGTCTAACAGGAGGCTGCTCCTGATTAAGGACTCGTATGCGAACAGTGTGATTCCGATGCTGGCGCAGCATTACCGCGAGATTGTGGTTGTGGATCCGAGATATTACTTTGATAATGTCGATGATCTTATTGCATCGGAGGGGATAACCGATGTGCTGTTCCTTTATAATGCGAATACGTTCTTTGCGGATGATTCGCTGTCAATGATGTTTCAATAAAAAAGTGAAGCGTGAGCCTCGGCAAAGAGTCTCGTTTGCTTGACGAATTATATGAAAGCTGCGAAACTTGATGCGCTGAGACAATTCTCGCTTTCATTAATTTGTTACAGCGCAAACCTTGAACTTGCCGAAACCTCACACTTTCTACTATTTTATTCTAGGCGTTTGAATAGAGGTGACTGAGAATATGAAGTGCAATATGTTCCATATAGTACTTGCTAAAATACAATTATAGATATAAAATTTATACAATTTTTATATCTAATAAAAATTGGAGAAGTGTGTATCATGATAAAGAAGATTTCATCTATTGTTATTTTAGTCTGCATTATTTTATTTAATATCACACCAATCGTTATGGCAGCAGACTATGCCGAACTTGGTGATTCATCAGCAGCAAACGGAAGCTTATCAGAAGAAACAGAACAAACAGCAGATAACACACCCAGCATAAGTGGTGTGAATGTTTCTGGTGACTTTAATGAGGGTACTCGTGGTCCTGACTATTTTAAGAATATCAAAATTGATTTGATAGGAGAGAATCTTACGGAGGACAACTTCCTAACTGAAGAAGGTCTAAGATGGACGGATAAAACAGAAGTTGAGCTCATATCGGACAGGGAGGTTGGGCATCTGAATTCCAGCTCTAATTTTGGATCTGAAAGACCTAGTGTTCCAGTTAAAATGTTCAGCACAGATAACGGATCATCAGGAAGAATAACTTATGTTGGAAAGACAAAATCAGGAATAGACCTAGATTTAATCTGGGAGATTGAAGATTCAGATAAAGACGATTGGGAAGCCAACTCTGGATTAAATAGGCACGGAAGCATTAGAGGAATTGGTTTCTCAGGAGAGCAGTTCTTTCCTAATGCTATCGGAAACTCTATATCAGTATTATATAACAATGCCAATAACATTTCTATTAACTACAAAATAGTAAAGCACGGTACTATGGATGAATCAAGTAGTACTGAGCTTCATATCTTCAGATATAGATACAGCACAAGGTGTATCTACTGACCTTGCAAATCTAGCTGAACTAATACCAAGCACATCTAACCTTGTAAAGGATAACGATATCATCTATGATGCTACACCTGGGACAGTAGGACTAAATGGTGCTAGGGATCTGCCAAGAGGAGGTTACCTTGGAGCTGGATTCCTGTCCGCTTTTAACTATACATTCTATTCTCCTGCGCCACCAAGATATGGTAATTCATTTAATTATTCAATGGCAGTAAGGTATGCCCTATTCGGTAGCAGCTTGCAGGCAAAACTAGAAACAAAGGTTAACCAGCATATAAGGATAGAGTATATAGATGAACAAGGAACCCCTATAAAGCAAGCTACAAATCTAAAAGGAATAACTGGATATAGCTATAGGATAGATAAAGCAGATATACTAAACTACAGCTTAATTGGTGTACAAAAGGATATAAGTAATATAAACAAACCGATAATTCGCTTTGTATACAGGAAAAATCCAGTGCAGGAAAGCACCGCAAACAGCATAGCACCACAAAATCGTGCAAAAAGGACCAGAAGAAGCATACAGAGTAATGCTGTAAAAACTAATAGAACATATAAAGCGGCAACTAGCAGCAGTGCGAAATCATATACCAAATCTAAGTCATCTAAAAAAGACCCATTCCTAGTAAATACAGGAATGAATGCGGAGGAAAAGAAGGCATTCATACAATATCTCAAAGAGGTAGAGAAGAATGCGAGAAAGAAATACGGGAATAATAGAGATAAGATAAATCACGAGGTCGCAAATGCGATAATATATCCAGTATATAAAGGAGATAGATTACAATCAAATGCGAATAATCTGATAAAACCAGACGTATCGAAAAAAACTTATAAAAATGCAGATGAAACTTTAAATAAAATATATCAAGATGACAAATACCCAGTCGACCTTTCGCATATGGCATCTCCATTAGGGAGCTATGAAAGAAGTAGCATACGAAAAGAACTTAAAAAGGGTCTAGCAACTTTGCCAATAACAGTTATGAAATAAAAGAACTTACAATAGCGAGAGCAGCAAGACCTTTAGTGAATTATGAAAAAAGCAAGATAATGAAAGGGATTAAAAATATACTAGCAGATAGACCATACGCAGTTACAGGAAAAGATAAGTTCTTTTATCTAAATTCTTATACAGGGGATTATTGGACGCATATGGACGAAAAGGATTTAAGATCTGATAAAGATGCGATTATCTTAAAATATCATCCAAAATACAAAGGGAAGCTATATAGCAAAAGCATAATAGACTACTACAGCCAGGATAATCTTGATGAAAAAAGGGAGAAGCTGTTCAAAGAAATTTTGGAAAAACAAGCAGGACCTGGAGTAACGGCTGATGAGCAATTGTTTTTAAATAATTTTTCTGCAACATTATCAATAGGAGGTATTGGACTACTAATATATTTTGGATACATAAAAAAAGATAAGGAAACAATTAAAAAAATAAATGCTGCTAAAAAGAATAAGCGTAAAATACTAAAAAAGGCTATTAAGATTTATAAAAAGAAAATAAGCCATTCGTTTATTGGTGAAAGAATAAAAAATATAAAGGCACGAGCAACTAGAGTAATTCGTAGTGTAAAAAAAGGTATAAGAAATGGCGTAAAGGTAATAAAGAAATTAACTAATGTAGCGAAAAATAAGTGCAAAAAAATAGTAAGAACAACAATGAAGTATATAGCAAAACAAAAAAAGAAAGTTGTATCTAAACTGACAAAGAAGCTGAAAACATTATTTAAAAGGAAGTAGATTAAGCATGAATAAAAATAGAATAATAGGCATTAGTATATTAGTGCTAACTATGGGGATATTATTAATAGTTGCCAACCTATACATCGACTACAATCTCAGGAAATACTCCGTTTATTATGCCCACAACATGGAGCATAAGAAGGGAACACATCCAGAAATGGCAATGGCATTAGAGAACATAAAGGTTATACATACACCAGAGAGTAGAGGAATAAGATATGACTATGATGGACTGGCGAAAGTGTATAACGAAAGAAATAAAAATAATGGTATTGCGCCTTAGATTTGTGCAACTTATGTTCAGAAAAATACAGAATATCTTTACGTAAGCCACGATAATAATAGTTATATTTTTAATGCTGATTTTACTCTAAAAATTGTTTACAATCACGATTCAGCAAATCTGGATCCAGAGAAGAGTGATATCGACGAAGAAGAATTATATAAGGAAGTTTATAAGAACTTCGGCTTCCTCGTCGAAGCCAATGTCAATCGCAAACCACTTATTAACATGCAGAAAGAGTTCAACAAGAAGTACTATAAGCGATTCAATTAGTTTCGAGGTCGCAATTTCAACGTCACAACAACAGCAATCGCAACCACGACAAAGTAGATTACGCATATCACGAGTGCCGTTTGCTCGAAAAACGACTGTGGTAGCAAGTTGATGAAATCGCTTTCGTCCGGGTTAAGCCTCCAGTAATTATTGGCAAATAGAACCCTATGAAATATCGTAAATGCTTTATCGAAATTTACCGCCGCTATTCCGACTATCAGCAGGAAAGCGGCATTTGTAATTATGCATGTTGCTACAAATGTTTTACGGATAGAAAACCTTGCAGATTGATGATGTTTACAGTGTATAATAATATAGATAAGAGATATCAAACATATTAAAGCGGCTATAAACCTCAAGCGGTAAGCTTTAAGAACGATGTTTCGCACATCCTTAAGATGAGCCTTTTCACGCGCATTATAAAACTCCTGCCGAGCTCCATCGGCAGTTACCTCTATATTTAGATTTTCTCGATTGCCGCGCAGGTACTCCATCATTTCGTCAAATGCATATAGGGCATTTTTCATATCCATATCTCGATTTAAGTCGCCTAGAACTTCGTGACCTTCAAACTGATATCGATAATATCCTGGAATGTGATACATAGTCATATCAGCTGCCGTTAGAAGTGCAGATACCATGAAACCCAGCGCGCATATAATTGCTATGATTTTAATCTTCAATTCAGAGGCTCCTTTCTATAGAATTAAATCTATCATTACAGGGGGAATTCTACAAGTGAGATGAGACATAGTCATAGAAGTGAGGAGGTTTAATATAAAATGTTTTATATATAAAACACAAAATTACTTTACAATTAAATTAAATGTGATACAATCGATTTATAAACAATTGATTACAAAATTAGATTTAATTTTAGAGGAGGATATTGATATGCAGAAGTATGTATGTGACGTTTGTGGATACGTTTATGACCCAGCAGTTGGTGATCCAGATAACGGAATCGAGCCAGGAACTGCATTTGAGGATCTACCAGATGATTGGGCTTGCCCTCTTTGCGACGTTAGCAAGGATATGTTTTCTGAGACAGACGAATAATTAATAAAATAGGTTATACAACAAAGTGGGATATCGCATAACGCGATACCCCACTTTTTATAATCTAAACAATTAATTATGGCAACCATGATTTCCGCATCCACTCTCGTGGTGATGATGCTCGCCATGATGATTGCACTTAACCTCAGGATTGAATTTAAGTTCATCCTTGAGTAGCAAATCAATAGCTTCATCTGCATTTCCGGAAACACCACCAAATAGCTTGATATCAGCATCTGCTAGTGCTTGTTGTGCACCTCCGCCGATTCCGCCGCAGATAAGAGTGTCAACATTATTAGTCGTTAAGAATCCTGCAAGTGCGCCGTGACCGGCACCGTTAGTATCGACAACCTGTGAAGCGATAATTTTCCCATCTTCTACATCATAAAGCTTGAACTGTGAAGTCTTACCAAAGTGTTGGAAGATGTCTCCGTTATCATATGTTACTGCAATTCTCATGATTCTGTCTCCTTTATAAGTTTTTGTTCCTATGTTGTAATCAATAATGTCGGACTGCAGATGTACGTGCCCTCCTTCTATTACAAGAAATTTGCCGTTTACAATCACGTCAGCTAGCTTTGTTCTTGCGCGTTCATATATAGCCGTAACTGTAGTTCGTGCTACATTCATCTTTTTCGCTGTCTCTTCGTGGTTTAGGTGTTCAAGATCAATAAGTCTTATCACTTCAAACTCATCTACAGAGAGGATAATTTGTTCGCCGTAAGTAATACCTTGCGGCTCGAAATGCGTGTATTCAGGTACAGTTTCAACATTTCTTAGTTTTGTCTTTCTTCCGGGCATGGTACTCTCCATCTGCTATTACTGACATATGTCATCATCATAATACAGCAATGGCCAAATAAAGTCAACAATTATGACATATGTTAAAAATGATAATTTTGCTTTTCATGTAAGAATTTGTAACATAAAATATATGTGTATTTTTCCGATATATCATCTATGAACATTTTGAATAATACATTTTTCCAAAATCGTCAGTCTAACTTGCTGTTTGAATTTAGCGCACTAAAGTGATAGTATGAATTCATATATTACACTGAGAAAAATCGAGGTATCGAACATGAATAAAGTTGAATCAAGATGGCTACAGAACTTTGTTGACGCGATTCTGTCGCTAGAGACTGAGGAGGAATGCATAAAGTTCTTCGAGGACATTTGTACGATTAAAGAATTTCAGGACTTAGCGCACAGACTCGAGGTAGCTAGACTTCTTACAGATGGCAAAGTTTTTAATGAAATCAGCAAGTTAACTGGTGCAAGCTCCGCTACGATTACGAGGGTCAACAAATGCCTTATGTACGGAGAGGGCGGGTACAAAACTGTGCTGGATAAAAATAATAATTTTGAAGAAAACGGATATACAGAAGAACAGTAATAGTCATGAGCAGATTTATCAGAGATTTATACAAGGACTTCAAGTCATATACGCCGGGCGAGCAGCCCAAGGATAGGAAATATCTCAAGCTCAACACCAACGAGTCGCCGTTCCCACCTGCACCTGCCGTATACCAAGCTATGCGTGATGCTGACATGGAGCAGATGCGCCTTTATCCAGACCCGACAGGCAGGAAACTCAAGGTCAAGATGGCTGAGCTCTACAGAGTGCAGCCAGAGAATGTGTTTCTGTCAAATGGCTCAGACGACATTCTGAACTTCGCTTTCATGGCGTGGAACGACACGAATGACAGTATCGTCATCCCCGATGTTACCTATAGCTTTTACGAGGTTGTGGCACGTCTCCATGAGATAAAGTATGAGATTAAGCCGCTACGTGATGACTTGACTGTAGATATGGAAGGATACATAGGAATAGATAAGAATATAGTTTTGCCTAATCCAAATGCTCCGACTGGAATCGCACTCACCCGTACCCAGATTGAAGAGCTCGTTAGGTCGAATCCCGATAATGTAGTAATTATAGACGAAGCGTATGCAGGCTTCGGTGCTGAATCGGCAATTCCTCTCACTCGTGAGTACGACAATCTGCTTGTCGTGCAGACTTTCTCGAAGTCGAGGAGCTTTGCGGGAGGAAGGCTTGGCTTTGCGATAGGAGATGCTGCTCTTATCGAGGATCTGACCAAGATGCAGTATTCGACAAATCCTTATGCGGTCAACGCTATGTCACTTATTCTGGCAGAGGCGGCAGTTGAAGCGGATGACTACTATCAGGAGAACCTGCAGAGGATCATTGAGGCGAGGGATTATGCAGCGAATAAGCTGAATGCTCTAGGCTTCGATGTACTGCCATCTCAGGCAAATTTTCTTTACATGAAGATGGATGGTTTCGGCGGCCGAGAGCTATACGAGAAGCTTAAGGAACGTGGGGTACTTGTGCGCCACTTTGCTAAACCTAGGATAGATGATTATATAAGAGTAACGATAGGAACCAAGGAGCAGATGGATGAGCTTGTAGAAATTATAAAGGCGGTTTTGGCGGATAAGTAATTAGGTTGCTGCGAGCAAAGCAAAATATCTTAGAAACTAGGCATAATGTCTAGTTTTTTTTATTCAGTATAATGCATATTGACAAACTTATGGGGGGGGGTGATACTCTCCTATTATGTAATAATGTTTATAATTAAATACAGAATATGCATCTATATAGTTTATTTTACGAGGGCAATGGAAAAATATGTTGCAATTTTTTTAGTAAACAGAGGTTCACCATGAAGCGAAAATATGCAGCCATTTTAATTATTGTTGTAGTTGTTGGAACTGGGAGTTTTTTATGGAACCATTTTATCAACCCTGATCCAGTTAGTGCGGAACTAAAACAAATGGTAACGGATTCAGCATCGAGTACATTCTCTGTAAAAAAATGGGAAGAAGCTGATAGATATTCAAAAAAAGCAATTAAATTCAAAGAGAAAGATGAGCTTATGTCGTCTGGTAATGAATTTGCTGTAACTGGAGTAAAATTGAAAGCTCCGTATGGAATTGCTTGTTTTCCTGAAGGAATATTGCTAGCTGACCATGGTGAAAGCTGCCTCTATCTAATCGATTATTCTGGTAATCTAGTAAGAAAAATTGGTGAACTTGGAAATGGACCAAATCAATTTCAAAAACCTACTGGATGCACATATCATAATGGATATTACTATGTGATTGATTCAGGTAATAAACGAATAGTTATTCTTGACCGTCAATTTAACTATACAAAAGAGCTGAAATTACCAAAAAGCGAAAGAGAGCCAGAGAAAGAGTTTACGGATATAGCAATTAATGACAAAGGTGATATATATATATCCGGTAGTTATTTATACGACTCAGGTCTATATAGGTATAATTTGGGAAAAGAGAAATTTGAAAATGTACAAAAGTATTTTTATGGGAGCTTAAAAGAGTTCGATGGAGAAGTGTATGCGGTAGACCAGTTCAGGATATATGTTGATTTCGAAAAAAAAGAGATTACAGGCGGAGCAGGACCTAATGCTCTTTGGAGACTTGATGGAAGAAATATAAAAAAGCTCTCTAATTTACCTGCTGGTCTGAATGCGGGAAGTTTCGAATTATTAAGGGATAATCTCATAATTTGCAGTCCTTTTCATTCGGCAGTGATGGTATTTAATATGAAAAATGGAAAATATATGAGCAATATATATGAAGTTGATAAAATGGATTATAAAACATATGCTTCAATATATGGCAGTGATTTGTATATTACAGAACCTGAAAAAGGCAAAATCTTAAAAATATCATTGGAGAAGCTGCAATGAAAAACACGAACAACAAAAGTAAAAAAATGACACATATAATTTTGATTATATGTGTCTATTTTTCTTTAATAACTCCTGCATATTGTTTTTCTAGTGCTAGAAGTTTTTATTTACAGTATAAAATGGAGACTAAGAATGTTAAGGCTTTAAATGCTGAACTTATATGTAATTCAAGGTTTCTTACTGATGCAGAAATTAATAAAGTAAATAAATTGCAAGATGGCAAAGCTTGGAATGTTAAAGTATCAATCGATGACACCTTGCCTTATAGTAGTGGATTACCAGTTTCAGTAATTGGAATGAGAAATTACAATTCTTTAAATGAAAACATCATAAAGGGGCACTCTCTACGTAGTGATAAAAGTGGAAAAAAGCTTACGTGTATTATTTCTCAAAAGTTGGCAGAACAATTACGAAAAAATACGGGAGATACAATTAATATCAGGGGAACAAATATCACAATATCAGGCATTTATTCCTCAATCACAAATGATCAATCTATTAAAATGAGCTATGGCACAATGCGACAGATTTATGATGGATGTTATTATCAACATAACTTCACTGGTGATAAATCCTCCTTGAAGGACGTGCAGAGATCCCTTGAAGGGATGGATGAGAATGTAATGATTTTTGAAACAGAGAACAAGCTTAGTGAAAGAAATCAAGCGAAGAATTTTATACTCGAGATGATTGGGACAAGGATGTTTGCAGGCACATTCGCAGTTGCAGCAGGCGTTATCAATATATTTATTCTGATGGTAAGTGAAATAGAGGAAAGAAAAAGCCGATATGCGCTAATGTTAGCAGTAGGAGCGAGAAGAAGACACGTATTTATTGATTTAGTTAATAGATATCTATTTGACATAATAGCTGCCGCTATTCTCATGATTACTTCATTTAAGAGGGTAAGCACAGTGTTCAATCTATCGGATGAGATTTACTTTGACTATCCAGCTATAATAGCTGTATTTATAGCATCAGTAGCTCTTCTCGTTATGGTGTCAGCATTAGGCGTAAAGTATATAGAGAAGAAGCCTCTTCAAATACTATTGAAAGAAGGTGGAAACGGATGCTAGGCGATGTTATGCATAGAATCATAAAAGAGCGAAAAATCTACATTTTGATAATATTTGAGCTACTAATATGCTTCACGGTTACAACTTATGGCTTAGACCATTATTTTTCAGGTCGCAAAGCACTTGGTAAGATGGATGCTGATTTAGGTGAATACTATTTACAGCTTAAAATATATACGAATGGAAAAAATGTTGATGGTATTGGATTTGCACCAACAAATCAGGAGATTGCAGAACTGCGTGAGGTATCGCATGGAACGATGATGTTCTCTGCATATACAAATGAGACGGGATTTCAAGGTGAAACTCCGATAGAATATAACAATATTTTTTGTTCAGGGCTAGGATTAAGAGGAAATGAAGTATATGCATCAAGCACACTAATACATAAGCTTAGTAAGTGCGATGTGCTTTCAGATGATATTTCTTTTAAAGAAGGGTCTTTGATATATCATGGACGAGAGTACAAAGTGCGACGTATGCCAAGGCAAATCAGAAACCGCAAAATTATTGTGGATGAACATGGTAAATATATTAAGCTATCGTCTGGCATAATATTTCCGCTAGATAATTCTCAGGCATATTCTGATTACAGAGATTCAAAAAATGACAATTACATTAGTACAAATATATCTTTTAATAAAGATGTTTTGGCAGAGGATGGTAAAGTGCTTAATGGAGTATTTAAGAAACTCGCCTCCATTGACGGCGGCAAGCATACATTTATCCTTCAAAACACTCGCAAGGAAGGACAACGTCTAAATCAATATATAGGACTTATTCCTTCTTATCTAGGGAAAATGGGACTTGTAATGTTGCTGATTGTCAGCCTGGGGATATTTGGAAATCTAAAGAATATACTTAGACGTCGCAAGAAAGAAATCGCAATCAGGATGGCATTAGGCGAACAAATACCTTGTATGTTAAATGCATTTGTTGTCGAGTTTTCAATTGTATTTTCAGTAGGGACACTGCTTGGGGTAATGCTCGGAGAAGTGCTAAGAAATATATATGCGTTTGATGCAATGTTTACGATTGGGTTCTCTTATTGGACTTTAATTATATCTTTAGCGTGGGTTCTCATAATTATTGCAATAAGCATTTTGACTGTTTTTATGAAAATAAAAGGTAATTTACCTAGTGTTATTTTAACGGAGCAAGAATAGATGATAAAGATAGAGAATTTAGTAAAAAAATATGACAATGGATTTACTGAGAATGTAATATTCAATGGATTTGATGTTGCAATTGAAGATGGCGAATTCGTTGCTATACACGGCAGATCAGGATGCGGCAAAAGTACGCTTCTTAATATAATCGGATTGATTGACAGCATGTCAGAGGGCACGTACATGCTTGATGGCAAAGATATTTCTAAACTCAAGCCCAGCGAATATGCAGCGATACGCAATCGCGATATAGGGTTCATATTTCAAGCATTTCATTTGCTTCAAGATGAAAGTGTTATATACAATGTTAGTTTACCTATGAAATATGCAAAGGTCGATAAAGCAAGCCGTAAGGAACGAGCGGAAGCATTACTAAAGCTAGTTGGTTTAGAAGGAAAAGAAAATAACAAGGCTTTACAGCTATCTGGTGGTGAAATGCAGAGAGTAGCTGTCGCAAGGGCTTTAGCGAATAATCCTAAATATATTCTCGCAGACGAACCGACGGGTAATCTCGATATCGAAAACCGAGATAAAATTATGGATCTGCTTAAAACAATTAATGAGAAAAATGGTAGCACTATAATAATGGTCACGCACGATGAAGAGTTGCTTAAATATTCAGATAGAGTTATAAATCTCTAATTTAAAGCGTGTATTGAGTATAATTTAATAAAATGAATTAGTGAGGAGCTGGAAGATTATCTAGCTCCTCACTATATTTAATAATCAATAATTATATAAGTATAACAACCACTACCACTCATACTTAAAACTATCCATATAGCGCAGCTTGAACAGATTGCGCTCGTGAAGCATGTCGATTCGCTCCTTAGTTTTAGGATTCTCGATTTCGCCAGTTCTGATATAGCGGTCGAGAACTTCGTAAGTGAAGCCGAGCTTATCCTCATCTGTCATTCCGCTAAGACCATCAGAAGGGACCTTCTCAATCAAGACTTCGGGTACTCCAAGCACGCGGCCCATTGCGCGGATTTCGGCAGTTGTAAAAGATGAAATCGGACTAAAGTCACCTGCCGCATCTCCGTATCTAGTTGAGTAGCCAACCCAGTCCTCGGAAAGGTTGCAGGTGTTGGCAACCCTACCATTTCTCGACTGACCGACAGCGTATAGAGTTGCCATTCTGAGGCGGGGAGCTAGATTGATAAGAGAATCCTTGCTTAACTCTCCAATCGCACTCTCGATGTCCTTAACTGCACCATTGTATGCCGCTTCTATGTTGATGACATGGCTCTCTATGCCGAGGTGATTAATCAGGAGCAGCGCCATATCCATATCGCTCTGCTCTCCGTTAGGCATCATGATTCCGATTACTCGTTCCTTGCCGAGTGCCTGAACCAGAAGAGCAGCAGTTATCGAACTGTCCTTACCTCCGCTGATCCCGATTATTGCGCTACAGCCGGGGCCGTTCACCTGAAACCAATCGCTGATCCATTTTACGGTTGCATCAACAGCTTTTTTTGCATCAAAATCCATAATGTCCTCCTATATTCAAAACGGGCGAATCGCCCTCTCAAGTATTCCGTTGCAGTATGCAATTACCATTCCGTAGTTCGCGATTGGGATGCCCTGCGTGTCCGCCTCGCCGAGTCTATACTGCATCTCGCGCCTGTTCAGCATGCAAGCACCACAGTGAATTATGAGCTTATAACTGCTGAGGTCACGTGGGTATTCGCCACCTGAAGTCCAGTCGAATTCTACATCTGGCTGAATCTTACGAACTAGCTTAGGTATCTTGACGGTGCCGATATCGTTACACTGGCGGTGGTGAGTACAGCCTTCGCTGATGAGAATTCTATCACCTGCCTCGAGTGCATCAAGTGCACGTGCGCCTTGAAGCTGCTGCGCTAGGTCGCCCTTCTGTCTTGCAAATATAATAGAAAAAGACGTAAGTGGCATATCAGATGGTATGTCGTTTGCCACTGACTTAAACGCCTGTGAGTCGGTGATTACGATATCTGGAGCCTTGCCGAGAGCAGTAATAGCAGCCTTGACTTCTGTCTCTTTGACCACAAGAGCCATTGCCCCCTTATCCAGGATATCTCGAATGACTTGCTGCTGAGGTAGAATCAATCTTCCCTTAGGTGCAGCAGAATCAATCGGAGTGACGAGTAGAACGACATCACCCTTATTGACGATTCCATCCGTTAAACCGATAGGAGAGTCAGCCTGCTTTGCACATCTTATAATAGCCTGCTTAAGGTCTTCGATGCCTGAACCGCTGAGTGCATCCGTACAGACGATAGGGACGTCGGCAGGGATGTCAAAGCACTCTCTGTATGAAACATGACCTTCTATACTCTCGCATTTATTGACCACGACTATAGTAGGCATATTTCTCTTGCGAGACTCTCTAAGGAATTGTCCTGCCATCGCTGAGAATTTACCGCTTTGCCTGCTCGCATCGAGCACAAACAGCGCCAGGTCACACTTTCTGAGGGTTTCATATGACTTATCTACACGCTTCAGACCGAGCTCGCCTTCATCGTCGAGTCCTGCAGTATCTACGAACAAGACTGGTCCTATAGGTAGGAGTTCCATACTTTTAGAGACGGGGTCTGTCGTAGTACCTGCAACGTCCGAGGTAAGCACTAAATCCTGCCCGAGAAGCTTATTTACGAGCGAAGATTTGCCGACATTTCTCGGTCCGAATAATCCGATTGTATATCTATTTCCCGAAGGAGTATCATTTAATCCCATTTTCAAGCCCTTTCTTCATGATTCCTATAATTTTACCACATGTCCAAACTGCCCTCAATGGAGGGCGCGTGGTGTGGCGACACCTAGAAAAGTGTTGTATAATCAAAAGGTGAATTTAGGAGGTATACACATGAAAAATGTGAACGTAATAGATATAAAACCGAACACCAACATCACCGACTTCTTTATGATTAAAGCCACTTCGATTAAGGTCGGCTCGAACGGTAAGGAGTATCAGGATGTGATGCTGACCGATGCGACAGGAGACCTGTCTGCCAAGAAATGGGACGTAGATGAGAATAACATCGAATTTTTGAAGTCACTTAAGGTCGGCGACCTTGTTAAGGTGAGGGGGTCTGTGACTGATTGGAAGGGACAGACTCAGCTGCGCATCAATCAGATTAGGCTTGCAACTGAAGAGGATAAGCTAGATATGAGTGATTTTGTGAAGTCAGCGCCTGAAAAGCCGATAGATATGTACGAATACATTATCGGCGAGATCAACGCTATGCAGGATGAAGATTTCAAGAAGCTATGTCTGCATCTATATGAGGGCAATAAAGAGAAACTCATGTACTATCCTGCGGCGATGTCCAACCATCATGCTGAGTACGGCGGTCTGCTCTATCACATCAAGCGCATGATGATGAGTGCTAACAAGCTGTGCGAGGTATATACGAATCTATCCAGAGATCTTCTGGTTGCTGGCGTTGCGATTCACGATATTGAGAAGCTTAATGAGATTCTGTCGGACAAGAACGGCATATCGCCAGGCTATTCGTTCAAGGGACAGATGCTCGGACATATCGTACAGGGAATTACTCTTGTAAATGACCTTTGCAAGGAACTCGGTATCAACGAAGAAAAGGCGGTACTGCTCGAACACATGATACTATCTCATCACTACGAGCCCGAGTTTGGAAGCCCTAAGAAGCCACTGTTCCCGGAGGCAGAAATGCTGCATTACCTGGACATTGTCGATGCGAGGATGTTCGATATGGAGGAAGGGCTCAAGGGAGTTTCAGACGGTGAGTTCGGTGACCGTGTGTGGCCGCTAGATAATAGAAGGCTGTATAAGCGTACTTTCTAGTGGAGAACCAAGATAAATGATGCATGCTGCTGAAACCACAGCTTACACAAATTGGGGCATAGTAACAACTAATGGCAATGACAGAAACCAAGATCGGTAAGATAACGCAAGTAATATACAATAATGAATCCAACGGTTTTGCGATATGCCTTTTCGAGACGGAAGATGAGCAGTTTAAAATCTCTGGGATGTTTCATGCGATAAATCCCGAGATAACGTACAAGCTGGAGGGGAGTTTCAAGATTCACCCGCGTTATGGTGAGCAGTTTAACGTGTCCGCGTACGTGGAACAGCTTCCTGATGATACGGAAGGTATAAGGGTATTTCTTGCATCGGGAGCCATCAGAGGAATAGGTCCTAATATGGCCAAGAGAATTGTCGATAAGTTTGGTAAAGACGCGCTTGATGTAATCGAGGAAAATCCAGAGGCGCTGCTATCCATAAATGGTCTAGGGACTAAGACAGTCGAGAAAATCGCAAAGTCCTACAAGGAGTCAAGGGAATTTACGAAGATTTCACTCGGACTCGGAGAGTATGGAATTCAGCCGGCACAGGCCGTTAAGATATACAAGCTATATGGAGATAAGTCTCTCGAGGTCGTAGAGGAGAATCCCTACACACTAGTCGAAGACATATACGGTATCAGTTTTAATAAAGCGGATGAGATTGCGGGCAGAATTGGAATAGAGGCAGAGAGCGAGTTTAGAATCCAGAGCGGCATCAAGTATGCACTGTCGGTATTTTCGAATAGCGGAAGCACTTATGTACCTAAGGATATTTTGCTTGAAAATACAATAAAGCTACTCGATATCTCGAGTGAGTTAATCGAGGAAAATTTTACGACGCTTGCCTTTAGTGGAGAGATAGAGCTTGATTCACTTGACGGTGTTCCTGTCGTGTATCAGCATTTCTACTTTCAGGCTGAGCAGAGCGTGACGTATCATATCAAGAGGATTATGAATGGCTATATGCCGCCGCTTGCTGCTGACCCAGACAACCTTATCAATGCCGCAGAAGCGGAAGAGAGGATTCAGCTATCTGGTGATCAGAGAAGGGCAATTCGTGCTGCTCTGACCAACAAGATTACGATTATTACGGGTGGACCTGGAACAGGTAAGACAACGATTATCAATCTTATCGTAAGGATTTTCAAACAAATGGGTATCTCGGTAGCACTCGCTGCTCCTACTGGACGTGCGGCTAAGCGTATAACGGAGACCTCTGGGGTTGAGGCGATGACGATACACAGGCTTCTGGAGTACGTGTACTCGGAGGATGAGAACGAGATGGAATTTGGCAGAAATGCAGATAATCCACTCGAAGAGGATTCCTTCATAGTGGATGAGGCCTCGATGATTGACCTTATGCTGATGGACGGCTTTCTGAACGCTCTACAAGATGAGAGCAGACTGATAATAGTTGGCGATGCTGACCAGTTACCATCTGTTGGAGCAGGCAACGTGCTCCTAGATATGATTAACAGTGATTATGTTCCAACTATTAGACTCGAGGAGATATTTAGACAGGCGAGTGAGAGCCGCATCGTTGTGAATGCACACTCGATTAACAGTGGCGAATATCCTGAATCGGGCGGTAGAGATAGCGATTTCTTCTTCATGCACAGAAGAGGCGAAGAAGAGATCAGAGAGACGATCGAAGAACTTGTCACTGGAAGGCTTGAAAGTTACTACGACTTCGTTAGGGGTAATGGTGATATTCAGGTGCTTACACCGACTAGAAAAGGTGGGCTTGGAACTGCTAGCCTTAACGAAATGCTGCAGAGCATAATTAATCCTGCTTCGGAAGAAATAAATGAAAGGAAGTTTGGTTCTAAGGTTTTCCGCGAGGGCGATAAGGTCATGCAGATTAGGAATAACTACCAGATGGAGTGGCAGCAACTCGGTAGGCAGAGTGGTCGAGGTATATTCAACGGTGACATGGGCGTAATCAATACTATAGATAATGATAATGCCAAGATGGTTGTGGATTTTGACGGTAGATTTGTGACCTACGATAGCGAGGAATTCGATGAGCTTGAGCTTGCATATGCGGTAACTGTGCACAAGAGTCAGGGCTGTGAATTCCCAGTTGTAATTATGCCGATATCAGGATTTCCGCCGATGCTAGCGACGAGAAACCTACTATATACAGCAATCACTAGAGGGAAGAAGCTGGTAATACTAGTCGGTTCAGAGGAACGCATGCAAAGGATGATTGACAATAACAGAATAGATGAGCGATATACCGGACTTGAGGCGAGGCTCAGGGAAGTCGATATGGGCGGTCTTTTGTAAGAAAATTAATATAATTAATATTATTAAATAAGTGTAGAAGATGGTATTTTATACTGTGCATATAAGCCATAAGTGCGTGCTTTCACGTAAGTTGTTATATCCATCGAGTTACTTACAAGGAGACAAGGGGTATGAATTCCGATAATGCTGTTGTATTTTGTAGCAATGATGTACCGGTTGAAGAGGTTGTACAAGCACTTGGAAAGTAAAACTCTGATTGCCACATATATAAATCTGTACTGAAGGGAATTCCTCCTACGATATCATAGAATCGAAAATGATATCGTAGGAGGTTTTTTAATTGATAAATACTTTATTAAATCTAATATATCCGCACTCATTATATTGCATTTGCTGTGGGAGGCTAATCGACGCATCAGTCCCATACAGTCTCTGCAAGTCTTGTTCAGATAACATAAGCTGGGCGAACATACGGACCTGTGACAAGTGTGGCAAGCTACTCGGGGACCACAATCCTCTCTCAATTTGTTATAACTGTAGGGAACACGGACACTCCTTTGACAGAGGGCATACATGCACCGAGTACGGAATGTACGAGAAGGAGATTATATTTAACCTAAAGTATAAGCGCAAGACGTATATCGCACCGATAATAGCAGAGATTATGTATGACCGGATTGAAGAGACTGGTCTTGAGGAATATCCAGATATCATAATCCCGGTTCCCATGCATGTGACAAAGGAGCGAAAGCGAGGGTTTAATCAAGCGGCACTTATAGCCAAGGAACTGGCGAGGCTAATGGGGATAGAGTATAGAGCAGATATTGTGATGCGGTGCAAGAGCACTGGGGTGATGAAGAGGCTTTCACCCGAGGAGCGACTCAACAATGTGAGGTCGGCATTTGAGGTGTATGACGGGATGAGGCGGAAAATTTTCGGGAAAAATATATTTATAGTCGATGACATTTACACGACTGGAGCAACTGTTGATTCAATCGCAAGGCTGCTCAAGGCGGTAGGGGTTAGTCGTGTTGACGTCATGACGTTTGCGGCGGGAGCGGACATGGTAAAGGAGGCAGTATAAATGCTGTTTGTAAACCTGTGTTTAAAATGGTATTCTAGCAAGTAGGATATGGCAAGGGCATGTTCGTGGTTGAAAGTCCAAGCCAGCTACGGGCAAAGGGATCCACGTAAGCTGCTGCGGAGATGGCAGTGATCATGGCGTAGCTTAGAAGTAAGTCCTCCGGGAAACTCGGGTCAAGGCAAGTGTGGGGTCAAAGACCAGGTCGAGTGGCATTGCCTATCCTCTATTTTTCTACCAGTAATTTGAAAAGAGGCCTAAATGGAATACAAGATAGAACACGATACGATGGGCGAAGTAAAGGTGCCATCAGATAAACTGTGGGGCGCACAGACACAACGCAGTTCAATGAACTTCAAGGTTGGAAAGCGCATGCCAATTGAGGTTATCCGTGCATTTGCATACCTTAAAAATGCTGCTGCTTGCGCCAATATGGATCTCGGCAGGCTTGCGCCTGGGAAGGCTTCTTACATAATGATAGTTTGCGATCAGATTCTGAATGGCGAGTTAGATGATAACTTCCCGCTCGTCGTATACCAGACTGGCAGCGGTACGCAGACCAATATGAATGTAAATGAGGTCATTGCTGGACGTGCAAAGGAGATGGCTGGCGTAGCGGTACTTCATCCAAATGATGATGTCAATATGTCACAGAGCTCTAATGATACATTCCCAACAGCTATGAGCATTGCATCGGTGTTTGTATTCGAAGATAGAGTATTACCAGCGTTAACTACTATGATAGAGACACTCAAATCACTTGAAGAGAAATACATGAAAGTCATAAAGACTGGAAGAACTCATCTGCAGGATGCTGTTCCGATGACCTTTGGGCAGGAAATAAGTGGATGGCGGTCGATGCTTGAGCATGACTATGATAACATTGAGAAGTCGCTCGATGGACTAAGAGAAATCGCTCTCGGTGGAACGGCAGTGGGTACTGGGCTAAATGCACCAGATGGATTTGCTGAGCGAGCTGCCGAAGCACTTTCGAGTCTGACCAAGAAAGAATTTATCACAGCACCTAACAAGTTCCATTCCTTGAGTTCCAAGGATGCGTATGTATTTGCCCACGGTGCGCTCAAGGCTCTTGCTGCGGACTTGATGAAGATGGCTAATGATATTAGGTGGCTATCTAGCGGTCCAAGATGCGGACTTGGTGAGATTAAGATTCCTGAAAATGAACCTGGAAGCTCGATTATGCCTGGCAAGGTTAACCCAACTCAGACGGAGTCAGCAACTATGGTAGCTGTAAGGGTCATGGGCAACGACACTGTAGTTGGAATGGCTGCCTCGCAGGGCAACTTTGAGCTCAATGTGTTCATGCCAGTGCTCATAGATGCATTTATAGAATCTGCTAACCTACTAGCTGATTCGCTAATTTCGCTCGAAGAAAAGTGTGTAAGAGGCATCACGGTGAATACAGATAAGATGGATGAAAATGCACACCGCTCGCTTATGGTAGCTGCTGCGCTCAATCTGTATATCGGATATGAGAATGCTGCAAAAGTTGCAAAGAAAGCTCATGCAGACAATTCGACGCTGTGCGAGGCTGGAACTTCACTTGGACTATTCACTGCCGAGGAATACGGCGAGTGGATAGATCTCATGGCGATGACAGGTGCTGAAAAGTAAGTTTTTATGCGTGCTTAAAAGGTAAAAGCATTTGAAAGCAATGAAGGACGCTTAGCAAAAGCTATGCGACTTACATGAATAGAAAGGTCAAAATGGAGAACAACGAACGTGATATATATTATTGTCAGCTGCCAATGGTAAAGATGCTATGCAATAGATGGGCAGAAGCACATCCTACCCGAAGTAAGCAGAATGGCGTTGTAGGCGCGACTCTCATACTAGGAGCTGCAATAATTCTGGGTATGCTTTATTACACAATTAAGCATGTGAATGCTCCACAGTGGTATCTACATGTTTCAATTTGGGCTGCGGCACTCATAATTTTCATGGCTGGAAGACAGCGCAACCTAATCAGCAATCCGCCTTTTAAAGGATTACTTAATGTTAGATATGAGTTGAGCGATGAAGGAATTTATTACATCTACCAGGAAAAGCTGACGGTGTACACGTTCTTCATAGCTGATGATGATATTGAGGAAATGATCTATGATGATGAGTTTCAGGTCCTATACATAATTGGAAAAGGCGAAGTGTCTGCTGAAACTCGTAAAGGTGTTACTGAACCTACTCGTGTAAATGATTACTACTGCCTGCTTCCATACGATGAATTTGATATCGACGATATTCTTAATCCGTATGGAGATATGATAAAGAGAGTGCACGGGGATCTGCGTAGAGATTATCGAAATAAATAAGTCGCTAGGCGCATAAGAAAATACAGATTACAACACCCTCCCCACTGAACTATCCAGCAGGGAGGGTGTTGTAATTCCATCGGAATAACAAAAAGGAGGTGCATTTGCACCTCCTTTGCATGGAGCAGGTGAAGGGAATATCCCACTATCAAGGCCGCCTTCGGCGCCGCGCTGCGGGCTACGCACCTTGACAGCGGTTTTCTGGGTGTTTGCTTATGGTAGGATACACCCAGATTCGCCTCCTCTCCGATTATATGGCTTGCGTCTCGGATTCAATTCCACACGAATAACAAAAAGGAGGTGCATTTACACCTCCTTTGCATGGAGCAGGTGAAGGGAATCGAACCCTCGACGCAAGCTTGGGAAGCTCGAATTTTACCATTAAACTACACCTGCAGATAGATATTGAGTTTACATATGTAATTATACTGCGAATGGCAGAGTTGGTCAAATGAATGAATCGTAATATTAACACTGTGCATATAATTAAGAATCACATGCAATTATTAATAATCTATTAGCAATATATTAATGAATATGAATCTTGTTGAAAACAATTATTTCCCCCATTACAATCGGATTAACAGAGGGTGTTCTTTATTAAATTATGAGCAGGAGGAACATATGTCACACATGATTGAACTGCATAAGGTGTCCAAGTATTACACCAACAAGGATACCGTCAGTACAGGACTATCTAGAATAGATCTCAACCTAGACATGGGCGAGTTCGTTGCTATTACAGGGGAAAGTGGGAGCGGTAAATCCACCTTGCTTAACGTAATCTCTGGACTTGACACTTACGAAGAAGGTGAAATGTTCGTTGGCGGACAGGACACAAGCGCCTTCAAGACGGAGGATTACGAGAGATATAGGAAGACCTTTATCGGAAATATTTTCCAGGATTTTAATCTTGTGAACAGCTATAGCGTGTATCAGAATATCGAGCTGTCGATGCTGATGTGCGGTATGAAGCACAGCGAGTGCAAGGACCATGTAAATGAACTTATCGAACTCGTAGACCTCGGTGAATACAGAAGGACTAAAGCATCGAGACTTTCCGGCGGGCAGAAGCAGAGAGTAGCGATTGCGCGTGCGCTTGCCAAGGATGCACCTATCATAGTTGCGGATGAGCCAACAGGCAATCTCGATACGGTTTCAGCTGCAAAGGTTATTGAAACACTTTACAGGATATCTAAGGACAAGCTTGTAGTTATCGTAACTCACAACTACGAGCAGGTTGAAAAATTCATCACCCGAAAGATAACAGTTCATGACGGAAAGATAATAGAGGATAAAAAGGTCAGAGAACGTCAAACAATAGAGTTCCATTCAGATAATGAGCAATCCCTGGATAACGAGCAGCAGGGTTCCGGTGAACAGACGGATAGCGAGGTGCGACATAGTCAAGAAACTAGTCAGAATAAAGAGAAGGAAAGCGATACATTTGAACCAGAACTAATAATTCCTGGGGTCGAGGAAGGCGAGTTTGAAGCGGCAGATTCTAACAATTTTGACGTGCCAGAAGATTCTAGATACTCAGACGTTGTAAATAGAATCACACGGGAAGAGCTTGAAGGCAATGAGGTATCGCCAGCCCCTATGCGTAGGGGTAGAGTGGCTAGAAGTATGGAGAGAGAAGCTGAAGAGGCTGATGGTGCGAAAAAGGAAGTTAAGGCAGAGAGGGTAGAATCTCAAAGGTACGCTGAAATGCGTGATAAGAAAACCGGGCATAATGCATCCAAATTGACTCGTCATGATGAGATGGGACTAGGTAATGAATTAAGACTTGGTATCAGGAATACGTTCAATCTACCGACCAAGTTTATTCTATTGTTCATAATCTATATATTCGTTGCGACATCGGTGCTAGGACAGTATTCGTCCACGAAAGAGTCACTGCACAGGCAAGATATCAATAGCCTTGGTCATCAGTATTTTAGCAACACTAGTGCAGATCGAATCATCGTAAAGAAGTCAGATAACTCTGCATTTACGGATGAGGATTATGCACAGATTAAAAAGCTAAAGCATGTCAAAAGCATCATCAAGGAAGATCCAGTTGTGGATGCAAAAATTACTCTTGATTCAAATATCTTTATGACAGGACTTCTCTATCCAGGGCAGAAGATAAAGGCTAAAGAACTAACCTATGGAAAGCTGCCCGAGCAGGAAAATGACATAGTCGTGGTAACAGATAAGTCTACGATGACCTACGATGCGCTGAAGGGTAATAGAGACGAACTTCTCGGCAAGGAATTTGACCTTATGGGAGACGAGGATGGAGAAACCCTTCAAGTTGGAAAGGTCAGAGTGACGGGCGTTATAGTTTATGATGATACATTTAAATCTGGAATCAACCCAAGCAATGGAACCGTAAAGTACTACTGCAGCGATGCGCTTGCGAGAAAAGTAGTAATGAACACACTTAGCACGAGGTCAAGTGCTGTAGTCGACTTCAGCGGTCAGAAGGTTAAAAAAGCCAATGCTAGGTCGTATATAGAATCGAATTCCAACGTACCAAAGGGTGAATCATACATCTATGAAGATCAGACTAAGAACTACAAAGACGACAAATGGCAGAATAAACCGCTTAACATCTCAATCTCAAATATATACTATTCTGCGGATATTACACTCAAAACTACAAAGAGTGTGAGTAAGAGTAGCGCACAGAAGCTGCTCGGACTTTCGAAGGATGATTATGAAACAAAAAATGCGAGAGTCTATATAA
This sequence comes from Mogibacterium neglectum, assembly GCF_030644205.1. Classification (NCBI taxonomy): domain Bacteria; kingdom Bacillati; phylum Bacillota; class Clostridia; order Peptostreptococcales; family Anaerovoracaceae; genus Mogibacterium; species Mogibacterium neglectum. Next base: position 1,504,684 of record NZ_CP128647.1, on the reverse strand, counting down.
ATCCTGAAGATTATAACGCCTTATACAATCGAGGGAATTATCAGATAAGTGTATTTGCAGATAACGACCTCAATGTGAATACTCTGGCTTCATCAATCGACAGGTTCGGCGTATACAAGACATTCGCGATGAAGAAGATGATCAGCAAGGATCCTTTACCACAGCTATTCTTGGTAAAACTGGTTCAGGTTGTTTTCACGGCTATAGGGTTTGTGGTGCTATTCTTTATCGCCTATATGATAATAAGACTTATCATGAGGTCGAGAAATTCGTACTATGCGACACTAAGAATTCTCGGTGGTACGAGGAAGAATACGAGTGCGATTCTGCGCATCGAATTATTGATGATGATGGTAATTGCGCTTGCGGTAAATTTCGTGGGTATTTATCTTACCTCGAAGGGACTGGTAAACGTAAAGGCACTTAAAAATGCGCTATTATATCTAGAATTTAAGGATTATATTATTCTTACGGTAGCGCTTATGCTTATGTCTCTTCTCATTGCAAACAGATATTCGCGCAAAATTTTCAAGAAGTCAGCGATGAACATTTATAGAGAGGAGGACTAAAAATGATTAAGTTGCAGCATGTAAATAAGTTTTTCAATAAGCGTAAAGCCAATGAAATACATGTAATTAACGACACCTCTCTGGAGTTACCCGAGACTGGTATTGTAGCGCTACTCGGACCATCTGGATGCGGCAAGACGACGCTTTTAAATGCTATCGGAGGACTTGATAAGGTTAATTCTGGAAAGATATTTATCGATGATGCGTGTATATCCAAGATGAGATCATCGAAGGTAGATTCGATACGCAATGCTAAGATAGGGTATATTTTCCAGAACTTCAATCTGCTTGACAGGATGACGGTATTCGAAAATGTCGCAATTGCGCTTAGAATGATTGGGATCAAAGATAAGCATGTAATCAAAGAACGTGTTAATTACTGCCTAAAGTCAGTAGGAATCTATCAGTTTAGAAACAAGACGACCGATGCGCTCTCAGGAGGACAAAGACAGCGCGTGGCAATCGCGCGTGCCATTGTCAAGAATCCGCGCATCATCATAGCCGACGAGCCGACCGGAAACCTCGATAGTGCGAACACAATCGAGGTCATGAACATCATCAAGACTATTTCCAAGGACAGACTCGTTCTGCTCGTAACACACGAGAAGAAAATAGCGGAGTTCTATTCATCAAGAATCATAGACATGAAGGATGGAAAGGTAATTGGTGATAGAGAAAATGATACCGATAACTATCTAGATTATCAGCTTGAGAATAAGATATACCTCAAGGACATGCCTAAGCATGATTCGTATGGAAAACAAGATATTCAGGTTGATGTTTACAGTGACGGGCTTTCTGAGGCTGGTATAAAGCTAGTTCTTAGAGCTGGCAATCTGTACGTAGACACAGGTGGCAGATATAACGTGGTAGACGAGAATTCTAATATCGAACTAATAGATGATCATTACTCGGCGATGGATTCCAGTATCTACGAGAACAATCGCTTCGAGTATGACAAGTATCTGCCTGAAGGATACAAGGCAAAATACACTTCGCTTTATTCGCCAATCAAGATGTTTACGAATGGGATAAGGACAATCTCCAAATTCAACAGACTTAAGAAACTGCTATTGATCGGATTTATGTTTGCTTCGATATTTACATTCATTGCTATAAGTAATGTGCTGGGAGTACTGGATATCAAAGAAAAAGATTTTCTCACTACTAATGCGAACTACATTACTGTAAATAACACCAAGAAGAATCAGACACTCGTAGAAACACTGCGAAATGTAGAGGGCGCGAGAGCTGCATTTGCAGGGAATACGCAGGTGACACTCAAGATGCCGTTCACTGAATACCTTCAGACTTCGAATTATGAGATGCAGTTTGGAGCATCGATAACACCTGTGAGTGTACTCAAGAAATCAGAGTTGTACAAAGGCAAACTGCCGACTGACAATAAGGGTATTGTTATAGACAAGATGTTGGTAGACAAAATGTTCAAATCGAGAGTTGTCCAGGAAGCAGGTATGATTAAGACCTCCGACCTAATCGGAAGAAAAATTAAAGTGAAGAATCTTGGAGAATTTACAATTACAGGAATCTCCAATATAAATTCGCCATCAGCATTCTTTGCAGACAGCTGCTGCCAGGATGTGCTCATGTATAGCCAGTCAACCTCGACACTCGATGCACCTTCTAGCATGCCAATAGAAGATGCGAATGAAGGATCCAATCAAGATAGCGATAATCCGATTACAGATTATGCTTATGCACCTTCTTCGCTTAAGATTAAGAAGGGTAAGGCACCAGCGAACGACTACGAGGTTGTAGTACGCGATACGCATGAAGAGGATATGCCACTCAATAAGGAGATCACCGCAAAGGTAAATAATCACAAACTCAAGGTAGTCGGATACTACACGACAGATTCGCAGGATGATGATGCATACTACACGACTAATCACACTATCCTGCTAGGATATATATCAAAGCAGAGAGTGGTATCAGTATACTCAGATGACCCAGGTGCGCTTGCAGATAAACTTACCGAACAGGGATATTCGGTTCAAATCAATTATGACCGAGATAAGGAGAAGTACAAGCTTTCAGAAGCGCAAAACTTCAGAAGTACAGTCACCGCAGCAGGGATTATCATCTTAGTTGCACTAATAGAGCTTTTCCTGATGCTGAGGTCATCATTACTTTCTAGAATTAGGGAAGTGGGCACGATGAGAGCGATAGGACTAAGGAAGCGTGATATCTATAAGATGTTTATAGGTGAGATTGCAGTAATAACGATGATTACAGCAATTCCAGGCATAGCAGCAACCTATTACGTGCTCAGCCATACCACCGCACTGTTTGGAGCGAAGTTTTATATTGCACCTTGGGTTGCAGTTCTGTCGTTTCTAGTTCTACTACTGTTTAACCTAATAGTTGGATTGATGCCGGTCTTCCAGACGATGCGCAAGACACCGGCAGCGATATTGGCAAGGGTGGATATATAGATACATAATCTACATAGTGTTTTTAGGGGTTATGAGTTGCTCCGGCTTTTGAAAGCTGCATGATTATGATATAATTTTAATAAAATTAACGCATTCGCCAGGTTGTGGACGCATCGGGTAACCGCGTAGAGGTTAGCGTTCGTGACTTGGCGAACATGCACTAAACTAAGCCGAGGAGGGCAGTAATGGCTATCGAAAAAGAGCATTCACCAGAAACTACGATGAGAAGCAATTTCATTCACAACATGATAGATGAGGATTTAGCGGAAGGTAAGTACCAAGAGGTTTACACGAGATTTCCACCGGAACCCAACGGATACCTGCATATTGGACACGCTAAGTCCATTTGCCTTAACTTCGGAACTGCTAAGAAATACGGCGGCAAATGCAACCTAAGATACGATGACACCAACCCTGTAAAGGAGGATATGGAATACGTAAATTCAATCGAGGAGGATGTTCGCTGGCTCGGATTCGAGTGGGACGAGAAGAGATGGGCTTCTGACTACTTTGATACAATGTATGATGCAGCGATTGAGCTGATTAAGAAAGGCAAGGCTTATGTATGTGAGCTTACAGCTGAGCAGATGAAGGAGTACAGAGGAACGCTTACTGAGCCTGGCAAGGAGAGTCCGTATAGAAATAGGTCGATTGATGAGAACCTAGCTCTATTTGAAGATATGAGATCTGGGAAGTATAGTGATGGAGAGGCGGTGCTTCGTGCCAAGATTGACATGAGCTCACCTAACATCAACATGAGAGATCCTATTATATACAGAGTTGCACATGCTACTCATCACAATACGGGAGACAAATGGTGCATATATCCGATGTACGATTTCGCACATCCGATTGAAGACGCGATTGAAGGAATCTCGCATTCTATCTGTACGCTCGAGTTTGAGGATCACAGACCACTGTACGATTGGGTGCTCAATGAAGTTGGTTTCTGGAATCCACAGCCAAGACAGATTGAGTTCGCAAGGCTCAATATTACCAATATGCTTATGAGTAAGAGATATCTCAAGAAACTCGTTGATGAAGGCACTGTTTCAGGATGGGATGATCCACGCATGCCTACAATTGCAGGTATAAGAAGACGTGGATATACACCAGAGGCAATCAGAAGCTTCTGCGACGATATCGGTGTAGCTAAGTCCAACTCGACAGTAGACTTTGCACAGCTCGAGACTAGCGTGCGTGACGATCTCCAGTTTAAGGTTGCAGCTCGCAATGTTGTAATGAATCCGATTAAGGTAGTGATTACAAACTATCCCGAAGGTCAGATTGAGACTTGCGAGGTTGAGAATAACAGAAATGCGCCAGAGCTTGGAGAGAGAAAAATTCCGTTTGGTCGTGAGCTATGGATAGACGGAGATGATTTTATGGAAGTACCTATCAAGAAGTATTTCAGATTATTCCCTGGCAACGAGGTTAGACTTAAGGGTGGTTATTTTATCACCTGCAAGGAGGTTGTTAAGAACGAAGATGGCTCCATCAAGGAACTGCTCTGCACTTACGATCCAGAGACTAAAAGTGGAACCGAAGGCGGAAATCGCAAGGTAAAGGGCACAATTCACTTCGTAGAGGCTTCTACAGCAGTGAAGATTAAGATACGAGAGTATCAGCCACTCATGATTGAAAATGAAGAGGGCAATC